>CAJUAE010000006.1:37184-77250 GCA_910583965.1 uncultured Lachnospiraceae bacterium | reverse complement strand
TTTTTGCGGGTCCCAAGTTCAAAAATCCTCTTGCAAGCAAGCTTGCATCGGATTTTTTGACCTTTTGACCCTGGTATCATATCATTATTTTTGTCGCCTCATTTGTATGCGAAGCTATTTGTCCAACACTTTTTTCAGTTCATCCAAAAAAGTGTTGAGGTCTTTAAACTCACGATAGACTGACGCAAAACGAACGTATGCTACTGCATCCAAGTCTTTGAGCTTATTCATGATCAGTTCGCCAATAATGCGACTGCTAATTTCTTTTTCACCGCGATTAAGAATATCCGCCTCCACCTCGTCCACTAGCACTTCAATACTATCTGTGCTGACTGGACGCTTGTGGCAGGCGCGAAGAACACCAGTTTCGATTTTGGCCCGTTCATAAGCCTCTCTATTATCATCTTTCTTGATAATAATGAGTGGTATCGCCTCTACCTTTTCATAAGTTGTAAAGCGTTTATTACACACATCGCACACACGCCGTCTACGTATAGAACTGTTATCCTCAGCCGGCCTAGAATCAATTACTCTTGTATTTTCATAATTGCAAAACGGACACTTCATACTAACTCCCATCTGCCCGCTTTGGCGGGCATACTAATCAGGATGGGTGAAATTTTAATTTCACTCTATTTCCTTCGAATGATTCGATAGACTCTCGAAGTCTTTTGTACCTGATATTACGATATGATAAAAAATTTATCGCCAAAATAGATACACGGAAGATTTTGAGAGACTATTTCTTGTCAAAGTTTTCTGCTCTAGTATAATTTATGTTTCCAACAATGTCAATCACGCCCTTATATATCTACCAAAATTAAATCTGGACCAATCTGGCGAATACAATGATAGGGAATAGCAATCACTGAGTCATCTGTAAGCATAGACCAAAACCCCTTACATCCAGGTACAATAATTTTACAGATACACCCCTTGCACTCGTCAATCTCCAAATCGCACACATGTCCAAGCCTTCTGCAATCTTTAATACAAATAACCTCTTTTTTCTTGAGTTCCTTGTAGCTTACCATAAAAAATTCCCCCTATGCAACACAGCATATTTATCTATTATATGCATTCTGTCGCAAAGAGGGACTCTTTTTCATCCACAATTTTGTCTTTTTAATATCACCACAAGTATAAGGTTATGAATTTTTGTTTCCCTTCAGCCGAACCCGAATCACAGTATTCATTATAATAGAAAAGAAAAATAGTACCAGCCCTAAAAGTTGTGACACTGCAATCTGCGTTCCTGGTATCAACAGTCTATCAGTGCGGATTCCCTCAATGATAAAACGCCCAATCCCATATCCTCCTAGGTAAAATAGACACATCTGTCCATGATATTTCTTGCGTTTGTGATATAAGAGCATCATAACTAAAATTATTAGATTCCATACACTCTCATATAAAAATGTAGGATGTACTTGTATAAAATTAACATCACCCATAAGCGCCATACCATCAAGCTGCGACTCTGTAATGTCCCATGGACGCACTGCATCCACCGGAAGTCTCATAGCAAACAGAGAATCTGTGTAACCGCCAAATACTTCTCTATTAAAAAAGTTACCCCAACGTCCAATAATCTGTCCCAAAATTAAGCCATAGACACCACAATCGCCAATCTGATATGGTGAGAGCTTTTTAATTCTACTATACACAAAGAGAGTGACAAAGGCAGCAATCACTGCGCCGTAAATGGCAAGTCCACCGCGCCTCAGATTAAAAATACTCAAAAGATTATTCTTGTATAGATCCCACGAAAAGACCACATAGTAAATTCTCGCCCCAATTATCGAAAAAATCACTGCATAGATACCAAAATCCCAAATAATATCTGTATCCATTTCCTCTGCTTTCGCCATTTGTTCCGCCATCAGCACACCAAGTATCACGCCAAAGCCAATAATCATCCCATAAAATGCAATCTCAAAACCAAAAATAGAAAAGCTCTTGGGCAAATTTTCCAGATAAATTCCCAGATGTGGAAAAGCGATATCATTTACTCCCATTGTATCAGGCATATCTTTTACCTACCTTATTTTAATAATTCTCAAAAACACCATATTTGTGTTCTTCTCGCGTGAAATACTGTTCACAAATCATACATTAAACCGGAATAAAATTACATCTCCGTCCTTTACAATGTACTCTTTTCCTTCCAGACCGACAAGCCCTTTCTCTTTTGCTGCTGCAAGAGAACCATTTTCCAGCAAATCCTTGTAATTTACAACCTCTGCCCGAATAAAACCACGCTCAAAATCCGTGTGTATTTTTCCTGCCGCCTGCGGTGCTTTCGTTCCAACCTTAATCGTCCATGCACGACATTCATCTTCACCCGCTGTAAGAAAACTAATCAATCCTAATAACCTATAGCTCGCTGCAATCAGCTTGTCAAGTCCTGGTTCCTTCAGTCCTAAATCCTCAAGAAACATAGACTTTTCATCCTCATCAAGCTCTGCAATCTCCTGCTCGATTTGGGCACAAATCACAAAAACCTCAAAATCCTCGCTTGCCGCATACTCCCGAACTGCTTTCACACCTTCATTGTCTGCACCATCATTTGCGAGGTCATCCTCCGCCACATTTGCAGCAAAGATAACAGGTTTATCTGTTAGTAAATTATACCCATTTCTCCACAAAACTTCCTCCTCATCTTCTGTCACAAAGCTTTTTGCCATTTTTCCTTCTTCCAAATGTGCCTTGATACGCTCGACAAGTGCAAGTTCTTTTGCCTGCGCCTTATCATTTTTCGCGCCTCTGGACACCTTTGCAATCCGGCGCTCAAGAATCTCAATATCAGAAAAAATAAGTTCTAAATTAATCGTTTCAATATCGCGCAACGGATTGATATTTCCATCTACATGGACAATGTTGGAATCCTCAAAGCATCTCACCACATGGACAATGGCATCAACCTCACGAATATTAGCAAGGAACTGATTGCCAAGTCCCTCTCCTTTTGAGGCACCTTTTACAAGCCCTGCAATATCGACAAACTCTATCACCGCAGGGGTCACCTTTTTGGTGTGATAAAGTTCACCCAGAAGTCTTATCCGCTCATCTGGCACTGTAACCACACCCACATTAGGGTCAATTGTACAGAACGGATAATTTGCCGACTCTGCACCTGCCTTTGTCAATGAATTAAATAATGTACTCTTTCCTACATTTGGAAGTCCAACAATGCCCAATTTCATTTTATATAATCTCCTTTGAATATTCTTGATTAATAGGGGTTTTATCCTCTAAAGTCCTGTTCCTTTTTGTTTCTATTTTCCCCATAGTAAAGGCTCCTTCTAAAAAAGAGCCTTAATATTATGCTAGTATAGCATACCAAAACTCAAAAGTAAATCTTTTTGCAAAATAGCAATTTACCATGACAGCGTTTGTATTCTTTTAAGATGATTTGGTGTGAATAGCAATGTTCATTACTGCCCATACTTTGCCCAACTTTTATACAATTTTATTAATTTTTTATATAATCAATAAAAGTCATCCATTTGGCGCATAAATTTCGTTACTTTTGCAGATGAATGAACAGTAACCTTATAATAGAACTGTAAAATTTTTCATTGATAAATTCTTGACAATTTTCCATATTATGTTTATCATTTATACATATGGTGTGCCATTGTGCGGCACCTATGTAAAGTAACCAATTCAGTAAAGGAGAAAAACAATGAGTAAAAAATGGGTATATTCATTTAACGAAGGCGACATGAGCATGCGTAATCTTCTCGGCGGTAAGGGTGCAAACCTTGCAGAGATGACAAGCATTGGCCTACCGGTACCTCAGGGCTTCACAATTACAACAGAAGCTTGTACACAGTATTATGAGGACGGACGCAAGATCAACGATGAGATCATGGCGCAGGTTATGGACGGCGTCGCAGAGATGGAGCGAGTAAACGGAAAGAAATTTGGAGATCTAAAAAATCCTTTGCTTGTATCTGTACGTTCTGGTGCACGTGCATCTATGCCTGGTATGATGGATACTATCTTAAATCTTGGTTTAAATGACGAAGTTGTAGAAGCAATGATTAAGGGCAATCCTGATCCTGCATTCGAGCGTTTTGTATATGATTCTTACAGACGTTTTATTCAGATGTTCTCAGACGTTGTTATGGAAGTGGGCAAGAAATACTTTGAGCAGCTCATTGACAAGATGAAGGAGGAGAAGAACGTTAAATTTGATGTTGACCTCACAGCAGCAGATTTAAAGACACTTGCAGAGCAGTTTAAGGCTGAGTATAAAAATCAACTTGGCAAAGACTTCCCTTCTGACCCTGTAGAACAGTTAAAGCTTGCAATTGAGGCTGTATTCCGTTCATGGGACAACCCTCGTGCAAATGTATATCGCCGCGACAACGATATCCCTTATTCTTGGGGTACCGCAGTAAATGTAATGCCAATGGTATTTGGTAACTTAAACAATGAATCTGGTACAGGCGTTGCCTTTACACGTGACCCAGCTACAGGCGAGAAGAAGCTTATGGGTGAGTTCTTGAAGAACGCGCAAGGCGAAGATGTTGTTGCGGGCGTTCGTACTCCAATGCCAATTGCACAGATGGAACAGGAGTTCCCAGAAGCATATGCGGAGTTCATTAAGGTTTGTGAAACACTTGAGAACCACTATCATGATATGCAGGATATGGAGTTTACTGTTGAGAACCAAAAACTTTATATGTTGCAGTGCCGTAATGGTAAGAGAACCGCGCAGGCTGCTTTAAAGATCGCTTGTGATTTGGTCGATGAAGGACACAAGACAGAGGCAGAGGCAGTTGCTATGATTGACCCTCGTAACCTCGACACACTGCTGCATCCTCAGTTTGATGCAAAGGCATTGAAATCTGCTACTCCTGTTGGAAAGGGCCTTGGCGCTTCCCCTGGTGCTGCATGTGGAAAGATTGTATTTACAGCAGAAGACGCTGAGAACTGGAATGCAAGAGGCGAGAAAGTTGTTCTTGTACGTCTTGAGACATCACCAGAAGATATCACTGGTATGAAGGCTTCTCAGGGTATCTTGACCGTTCGCGGTGGTATGACTTCACACGCTGCCGTTGTTGCACGTGGTATGGGTACATGCTGTGTATCTGGTTGCGGCGACATTGTAATGGACGAGGAAAATAAAAAGTTTACTTTGGCTGGAAAAGAATATCATGAGGGAGATTATATCTCCATCGACGGTACAACAGGTAATATCTATGACGGTCAAATTCCAACTGTTGATGCACAGATTGCAGGTGAATTTGGCAGGGTTATGGCTTGGGCTGACAAATATAGAAAACTTAAAGTTAGAACAAATGCAGATACACCAGCAGATGCTAGAAAGGCAAGAGAACTTGGTGCAGAAGGCATTGGTCTTTGCCGTACAGAGCATATGTTCTTTGAAGAAAGCAGAATCGCAGCATTCCGCGAGATGATTTGCTCTGATACTGTTGAGGCAAGAGAAGCAGCACTTGACAAGATTCTTCCTTATCAGCAGAGTGACTTCAAGGCATTGTATGAAGCTCTGGAAGGAAACCCTGTTACTATCAGATTCTTAGATCCGCCTCTCCACGAGTTTGTTCCAACTGAGGAAGCAGACATTGAGAAACTTGCAAATGCACAGGGCAAATCTGTAGAGGAAATCAAGAACATTATCGCTTCTTTGCATGAGTTTAACCCAATGATGGGTCACAGAGGTTGCCGTCTTGCTGTAACCTATCCTGAGATTGCAAGAATGCAGACAAAAGCTGTTATCCGCGCAGCAATCGAAGTTAAGAAGGAGCATCCAGACTGGGCAGTAAAGCCAGAAATCATGATTCCTCTTGTATGCGAAGTAAGAGAGCTTAAATTTGTAAAGAACATTGTTGTTGAGACAGCGGACGCTGAAATCGAGGCTGCTGGTATTTCATTAGAGTACGAAGTAGGTACAATGATTGAGATTCCAAGAGCAGCACTCACAGCAGAAGAAATTGCAAAGGAAGCTGACTTCTTCTGCTTTGGTACAAACGACCTGACTCAGATGACATTTGGATTCTCCAGAGACGATGCTGGAAAATTCTTAAATGCTTACTATGATACAAAGATTTTTGAAAATGATCCGTTTGCAAAACTTGACCAGATTGGTGTTGGCAAAATGATGGAAATCTCTCTCAAGCTTGGTAAGCCAGTAAATCCGAACCTTCATGTAGGTATTTGTGGCGAACACGGTGGAGATCCTTCTTCTGTAGAGTTCTGCCATAAGATTGGTCTGGACTATGTATCATGTTCACCATTTAGAGTTCCTATCGCTAGGCTGGCAGCTGCACAGGCGGCTATTAATCAGAAATAATTTTAACGCTCTTTATGTTTCGGCATAAAGAGCGTTTTTACTATTCCCATAGAAATACTTTTATGTTATACTGTAGAAAAATATATTAGAATATATGACTATGAAAAGGAGGTCTGTCATATGACAATTGGCAATTTTTCGGGATTGTATCCCAATTACCCCATGTATACAAATTCTGTCTATCCATCTGTCAAACCGACAGAAGACATTGACAATCCAAATGCTGTAGACCCCAGCGCCGACCCTGACAAGGTCAAAAAACCCGGAAAGCGCTCCTTACCAGAAGACTGTGAAACTTGCTCCAACCGCAAATACCAAGATGGTTCTGACGAGAATGTCTCTTTTAAAACAGCATCCCATATCTCACCAGAGTCAGCCGGTTCAAGAGTGCGCGCACATGAAGGAGAACATGTATCTAACGCATACAAAAAAGCTGCCCAAAAAGATGGCAAAGTATTGAATGCCTCTGTGGCAATTCATACTTCTATCTGTCCTGAATGCGGACGTACTTATGTATCTGGTGGTGTTACCAACACTATGATTAAATATTCTAATGAAGATAATCCGTACACCAAGAATCAAAAACAGCTTGACGCTGCAAAATTTAAGGGTGCAAATATTGATTATGCGGCATAAAAAGAACGAGTGTTTTATCACTCGTTCTTTTTATGCACACGGGCACCCAAGTGAAATTTGTCATCAAACCGATTTATCGGTTCGCTGACGGGTGCCCGGCGCGCGAGTAGGGGGAAGATAAACCTTCCCTACTCGATTGCACACGGGCACCCACTATTCAATTAGGATATAAAATGGTATGTTTCTATAAAATTTCAGAAATCTTATGTGCGAGTGCATCTGCCAATTGTCTGTGTCCTTCCATTGTCAAGTGCATATAATCAACATCATTGGTCGGCGCTGTAATCACTGCATTTGCATCCAGGAAATGACACCCCATCAACTCTGCAATCTTTGCAAATTCCTCTGCCAATCCTGCTGATTTTTCTGCACATCCACGTCCCATTGTTACTCCAACATTTGACTCAATATATTTTTCATCAATATTTTGTGGTGATACAATCAAAATATTTGCCTGACCACCACTCCAACAATCTGTTGTCGCTATCGCTTTTGCAATAAGTCGTTTCAGTCCCAGTGCAATACACGCTGATGAAGCGCCAAAACGCTCTTTTGTATCATTTGTTCCAAGCATAATCACCAATAAATTAACTGGTTCATGACTCATAAGACATGGATAGATATAATCTACCCCGTTTAATGCCTCATGAATTGGGTCTGTAAAACAAGTCGTGCGTCCGCTAAGCCCCTCTTCAATCACAAGATAATTTTCTCCGAGTTTTTGCTGAAGCAAGCAACACCAACGTTGTGTCTCGTCGAATCGCCCGCCCGTCTTGGCACAATATCCATGTGTGTTGGAGTCCCCAAAACATACGATATGCTTTTTCATTTGCTACCTACTTTCTACCGCCTTAATAAAACGCTGTGCAATCTCAAGCGGTCTGGTAATTGCACCGCCTACCACAACTGCGTAAGCTCCTGCATCTAGCATCTGTACTGCCTGTTCGGGGCTATGTACTCTTCCTTCTCCTATCACGGGAATATCCAGTGTAGCAGACAACTTTTTCACCAGTTCATAGTCTGGTCCATCCATTTTTTTGGAATGCGCTGTATAACCACTCATAGTTGTCCCCACAATATCCATCCCCATTTTCCAAGCATTCACTCCTTCCTCATAAGTAGAAATATCTGCCATTAAAATTGCATCTGGATACTTTGTGCGCACTTCTGTGATAAACTCACTGATGGTTTTTCCGTCCCCGCGCTTCTGATTTGTGCAGTCAATTGCCACAATATCAGAACCTGCCTCCAACAACGCATCCACCTCTTTCATTGTAGGTGTGATATAGCTCTCAAATCCCTCATACTGCACTTTTATAAGTCCAATTACAGGAAGTCCTGTCTCCTCCTTAATCGCAACAACATCACGGATACTGCTAGTGCGTATCATTGGTGTTCCCGCACGTTTGGCTGCGCGCGCCATCAGATACATAATTGATTTTTCCTCCACATATAGAGGTTCGCCAGGAACTGCCTGACAAGATACAATCACTTTCCCTTTTATCTGTTCTAATAATTCCTGCTTTGTCATATGAATCCCTCCTGTCTATCTCAATTGTCCAATCGCCTTATCAATCATTTCTGCGCACTTTTTCACCTGTGTCATATCTTCTGGAATTAATGATGGCAATGGTTTGCGAACCCCTCCAATATCAAATCCTTCACGAATCTTAATAATTTCTTTAATCACACCGTACAGATTTCCATGACATGCACACATTGCGTAAATAATCTCATTTGCAGCATATTGTACCTGGCGCGCATCTTCTAGCTTTCCTGCACTTACCAGCTCCATAATCTTCAGGTACAGCTCTGGCATAACGCCATAAGTACCACCAATTCCACCATCTGCTCCGATTGCAAGCCCAGCTACAAGCTGTTCGTCAGGACCATTGAGCACTGCAAAGCCCTCTCCCCCTTCCGCTTTGAACATCTGGATATCCTGTGTTGGCATAGAACTATTCTTTACTGCTGCCACCCTAGGATTCTTTTGCATTTCTCGAAACAGCGGCATTGTAAGTGCCACACCAGCAAGCTGCGGAATATTATAGATGATAAAGTCCGTGTCTGGTGCTGCGTCAGAAATATCATTCCAATACTGTGCAATCGCATATTCTGGCAGATGAAAATAGATTGGCGGAATGGCTGCAATCGCATCCACACCCAAGCGCTGTGCATGCGCTGCAAGCTCCTTACTATCCGCTGTATTGTTGCATGCAACATGAGCAATAATTGTCAATTTTCCTTCACTGACACGCATCACACGTTCTAGTGTACGTTTTCTGTCCTCCACACTCTGATAAATACATTCTCCTGAAGACCCCCCTACATAGAGACCTTTCACGCCCTTCTTTACCATGTAGTCTGTCAACCGCTCCACACGGTCCTCGTCAACTTCGCCCTGCTCATTATAACAAGCGTAGAACGCTGGAATGATTCCTTGATATTTGCTGATATCTCTCATATCTACCCCTTTCTGCGCGCCATAACACGCTCTCTCATTTTAACCTACATACACTTTTATGACTGCCTTTTTTACTGCCGAAGGATTACCTACAGCCAGCTTAACCTTGTGCGCATCCTCCGGTAAGGTAATTAACGCTTTTCCTGGTATCAGTTTAATGTAATGTTCCACAGGACCTTCCACTTCCAAAAGGTCCTTTTCTTCGTCAAAAGTTTTTACTGATACTTTAGACATATCAGATACTCCGACAATTTCTTCTCCTGTCACAGTCATATGAATGTCCGCATATTTTTTATGTGCTTCAAAAAACGCTCCATCTTCAGAAATTGTGTCATAGTCAAACACATTCATATACACTTTATTGCCATCAATCTCATAGTGTCCTGCCTGCACATCCTCTAGCGGATGGCTGCTCAAATAGTCAACCGCTTCATCCAAATATTTTCCTAGGCCGTGATAGTGTCCAATATTTGATATCTCTGTATAAATCATGCAAAACCTCCCTTTTATCCTTTGACTGCCCCCATTGTAATTCCTTTTGTAAAATACTTCTGGAAAATAAGGAAAATCACAATAATTGGAATTGCTGCCAATGACGCACCAGCCATAATTAAACCAAAATCTGTTGCGTTCTCTGCCTGCAACTTTGCGATACCAAGAGAGATTGTCAAATTCTTGGTGCTAGTAAGCATAATTAACTGCATAAAATAGTCATTCCACGAGTTAATAAAAGTAAAGATTGCCAGTGCACCAATTCCCGGTTTAATCAAAGGAAGCGCAATTGTATAAAATGTCTTCCACTCTCCAGCACCATCTATCTTGGCTGCCTCCATCATTTCTCCTGGAATACCTTCCGAAAATTGTTTCATCAAGAATACACCAAACGGCCAACCTACAATTGGGAAAATTACTGCCCAGATGGTATTGTACAACTCCAGCGAAGCCATCTCGCGAAGCAATGGAATCAAAATAACCTGCTTTGGCAATGCCATCGCGCACACAATTAATGAAAATACAAGAGTACGTCCAATAAAACGCTTCTTTGCAAGTGCATAACCTGCCATAGCTGATGTAATACAGGTCAACACCATCGCAATCACTGCCATAAACACTGTATTTAATAACCAACGAATTGCTGCTGGCACTTCCGGCCCCGAAAAAGTAATATTCGTGAACGGAATATTGATATCCCAAAGAGCTGCAAACTGTCTGCTAAAGAGTTTCCTATAATTGTCCAACACCCACTCTTGCGGCCACCATTGTGGTGTCGTGGCATTAATTGCAGCGGAAGTTTTAAAAGAACCGATAATAATCCAGTAGAGCGGGAATGCAAATGTGAATGCCAAGACTGCGATTATAATAACCGATACAATTTTATAACAAGTTGAACGGTTAAACTGCTTTTGTTTCATATTGATATCCCCCTTCCTACTTACTCTCTGTCATCTTAAACTGTACTGCAGACAACAGCGCTATAATAATTGCAAGAACAACGCCCATTGCATTTCCATAACCATAGCGATATAGTTTAAATGCATTGTAATAAATATAGTACATAATTGTGTCTGTACTGTGATTTGGCCCGCCGCTTGTCAACAACTGTATTAGTGCAAAACATTGAAAACTATTGATTGTTGTAATGACAAGTATGTACAGCGTTGTTGGCATAATTTGTGGCCACTTAATTTTCCAAAAGCACTGGAATTTTGTTGCGCCGTCAACTTCTGCTGCCTCCACAAGAGACTGGTCTACATTATTCAGTGCCGATACATACAACACAATTGGCTGTCCTACTGAAGTTGTCAACAAAATCAGTATAATACACCCCAGTGCAAATCGCTCGTCGCCTAGCCAGTTAATATTTTTCTCAATCAATCCCGTGTTTGTTCCAAGATAGTTAAAAATGCCATAATAATTGTTAAACATCCACTTCCATACCACTGCAACAGCAACGGAACCAGTTACAACCGGAAGATAGAAAATACAGCGGAATGCTGAGCAAGCAGGACCCGCTAAATCGTAGATTACGGAACTTACCCAAAGAGAAAAGATACAAGTTACTGGCACAGAAACGATCACAATCACAAATGTATTTTTCAATGCGCCAAGAAATACTTTGTCCTGAAACAATTCCTTATAATTTGCCAACCCAATAAAAATATCCTCCCGGTTCATGGTCGCATCAAAGAAACTTGTAAACACACACTGTACCATAGGATAAATAACAAATCCAACAAAGAATAATAGACTTGGAAGCATAAAAGCATATCCTGCAATTGTCTCCCTGCGCACCAGCGCCTTACTCATACTGTTACTTTTTGCCATCAGGATTCCTCCTTTCTTATTAAGAAGCGCCCCTCCCGCATCGCTTCGGAAAGGGGCGCAACGATAACTATATAATGCTAATTATTACTTTGCTGCCGCTTCATTTGCTGTTGTTGTAAATGTCTCAACTGCTGTCTTTACATCTGTGCCTGAGCCAATTTGCTGCAACATGTTCCACCATGCTGTACGAGCTTCAGCCCATCCGCCAACTACCTGGTAATAATCACCCATATAACCAGTAAATTTAGAGTATTCTGTCATAAGTGCATTGTCGTCATAAAGTCCTACAAGCTCCTTAACTGGCCAGAAATTAGATGCCTTTACGCTCTCAACAACCTGCTTCTCATCATTTGCCATAAAATCAATAAATGTCTTTGCCGCTGCAATCTTTGCTGGGTCGCCATTATCAAAAATACCAAATCCCCAAATACCGCCACAAAGCTCTGGCTTGCCATCCTCTGAAGGAAATGCCATTGGCAGAACTTCAAAGTTAATGTTTCCTTGGTCCATGTTATTCTTTTCCTGTGTTGCATTCCAACAAAATGCCATCGCAAATGTTCCATTACAGAACATAGTGACCTCTTCACCACCGTTAAGAGAAGCATCAAACTCAATTCCGTCCATGCTCTTTAACAGCTCAAGCGCCTTAATATTTTCTGCGCTATTTGCTGTATACTCTGTATGTTCTGCATTTGTAAATGTTCCACCATACAAGTTATTCACCAACGCGCGGGTTCCTTGATCACCACCTTGGCCGCTGCAATATACAACACCTACATTGGTATGGCCATAATCATAAACAGCTTGCACTGCCTTCTGGAAATTTTCTGTTGTCCATGTACCGCTCGCCTCATCAAGGTATTGGAGCGCACCTGCCGCCTCAAAGATATCTCTATTGATTGCCATAGTATGTGCAGTCATACACAATGGGTACTCATAAAATACACCATCGTTACTCTTACAAGCATTCTGCACAGAATCATAAATCACAGACTTTGCATCGTCTGTCCAAAGGTCCCCAAGGTCAACCATCAAACCTCTTGCTCCCCAGTTTGCCACCAGACGCTCTGGTCCTTCCAATACAAGATCGGGTGCCTGATTTCCTTCGATTGCTGTGTTAATCTGGTCGTCACCATTCGTGTAATCCAAATACTCTACCGTAACATGAATATCTGGATAAACCGCATTAAAATTAGAAATCAAAGTATCAACTGTAGCGGAATCTCCCCAATTTCCAACAGGATAAGTCCACAGAGTAATGTCCGCTGCCTGCGCAGAGTCTGCAGGTGTTTGACTGTCCGTGTTCTCAGTGGTATCTGCATTTTCTGCAGGCGCATCTGTCTTTTCTGTCGGTGCATCTGTCTTCTCTGCAGGTGCTGGCGTTGAATTTGATGCAGGTTGATCTGACCCTGTATCTTTGCCACCGCATGCCACAAGGGAGCATACCATAACGCAGCTCAATGCCAGTGCCATAAATTTACGCTTCTTCATAATAAACCCTCCTTTAATAGAAAATGTAAAAAAATGTAACATCAAGTTAGGTCTTATTGTACGTTTGTATTGTATTTTTGTCAATACATTTTTGAAAATTTTTTTAAAAATATTTTATTTTTGAAAATTTGTACCATTTTTTTAGTAATCTTGCTAATTTTATTCGCAAAAAATAAAAAATGCTGTAATACCTAAACAAAACAAAATAGGTTTACAGCATTTTTTTTGATTTTTACACAAAAATTGTTTAATATTTTAGTTTATAATTTTCTAAGTTTCCTTTTATAGCGTAGATTTTTGCTTTTTCAAAAT
Organism: uncultured Lachnospiraceae bacterium; assembly: GCA_910583965.1. Taxonomy (GTDB): domain Bacteria; phylum Bacillota; class Clostridia; order Lachnospirales; family Lachnospiraceae; genus COE1. The sequence goes on along the minus strand of CAJUAE010000006.1, from coordinate 63,697 downwards.
AAATATGAAAGCTGACAGGATTGCTGCAAAGCGACGTCAGTTTTTTCCCTTGAAAACTGATTTGATAATATCCATCTGGCTGTTTAGTCAAGATACTCTTTTCTGCCTCAAAACTTTCATATACTTTTCCGCTTTTGGTGCCAAGTGCTACTTTCACAAAACCATCTTCCTGTATTTCTGCTAATAATGCAAGATTTTCTCCGTAGACAATAAAGTGATTTGTAACAAGTTGAGCCTGCTTATCCAACTTATTTTGCACATAACCTGCAAATTTGTCTCGACCAAGTCAAAATCTTCCTCTTGTGTATCTCCAACATGATACATTGAAACAAATCCCAGATAAATCCCTTCATAAGGCATGACATACTTGTCCTCCTGTTTTGATAAATGGGATTTTTATTGTATGGTCAGATTGTATTTTTGTCAATACATTTTTGAAAATTATTTTCATCATTAAATTTTATAGAAAATTTTTAACATTTTTTTCTTCTATCAATTGCCACAACACAAATAATATGTTATAGTAATTTCATAAGGAGATTTTTCCCATATCAGGATATAAAACCATATTTCGATTTTAAATCAGGAGGTACACTATGAAAATTTACAGAGCAAAAGATTATAATGACATGAGCCGCAAAGCTGCCAACCTTATCTCGGCACAAATTATTATGAAGCCAAATTGCGTTCTTGGTCTTGCCACTGGATCTTCTCCGGTTGGCACTTATCGCCAGCTTGTAGAGTGGTATGAGAAAGGAGACCTTGACTTCTCAGAAGTTATAACAGTAAATCTTGACGAGTACAAAGGATTGACGCGCGACAATTCGCAAAGCTACTATTACTTTATGAATGAGAACCTTTTTAGCAAGGTAAACATTAACAAAAACAAAACTTTTCTTCCTGATGGAACAGAACCAGACAGCAATGTTGCATGTCACAATTACAACGAGATTCTGCGCGCTGTAGGCGAACCAGATCTCCAGCTCTTAGGACTGGGGCATAACGGACATATCGGTTTTAATGAACCCGGTGATGTTTTCTCTACAGAGACACATTGTATTGACTTATCAGAGCAGACAATCAAGGCGAATGCACGCTTTTTTGAGACAGAGGCAGAAGTGCCGCGCCAAGCATACACAATGGGTATTAAGACAATTATGTCTGCACACAAGATTTTGATTATCGTATCTGGCGCAGACAAAGCAGATATTGTAAAAACTGCATTTTTGGGCCCTATTACACCACAAGTACCAGCTTCCATCTTACAGCTCCATCGCAATGTAATTCTGGTAGCGGACGAAGCTGCACTCTCAAAATGTGAATGATTTGTTATTGACTCTCCAAAAAACTAGTTAAAAGAAAGGCGGACAAAATGGCACTCAAAAAAATCATCAATGGCCTTGTCTTTCAGGAAGACGGCTCTTTTGTAACCAAAACCGTATATATATGTGATGAAAAAATTGTATCAGAAGAAGATTATCGCAATGCATCTGGCGAAGAAACTGTGATTGATGCTGCTGGACACTATGTTATTCCCGGTCTCACTGATATTCATTTTCATGGGTGTATGGGAAGTGATTGTTGCGATGGCACAGTGGAAGCACTGCGTACAATCGCACACTATGAATTAAGTCAGGGCATAACTTCTATCACACCTGCCACCATGACTATGCCCGAAGAAGTATTGACTCAAATCTGTTGTGCCGCAAAGGATTTCAGCGAGCAGGCTGACGTTGATGCAGCAGACTTCTGTGGACTTTATATGGAAGGTCCTTTCATCAACGCTGCCAAAAAAGGTGCACAGAACGGAAAATACATCGCTCTGGCTGACACTGCTATGCTGAATCGTCTACAGGAAGTCTCCAATGGGATGCTTCGCACTGTAGCAATTGCTCCTGAAACAGAAGGTGCGCTAGAATTTATTCGAGAAAACAGCAGTCGTGTCAATATCTCCATTGCGCACACAACAGCAGACTATGACACTGCAAAAGAAGCCATTGCCTGTGGAGCTTCACAGTTGACTCACACTTATAATGCCATGCCGCCTTTTACTCATCGTGCTCCTGGTCCAATTGGTGCAGCTGCCGATGACAGTCACTGTATGGCTGAATTAATCTGTGATGGAATCCACATTCATCCCGTAGTGGTAAGAACCACGTTCAAAATTTTTGGTGACGACAGAATTATTTTGATTAGCGACAGTATGCGTGCCGCAGGTCTTGACGACGGCCAATATGACCTCGGTGGACAAAATGTCACTGTCAAAGGAAATTTGGCTGTTCTTGAAGATGGTACAATCGCAGGTTCTGTGACAAATCTTATGAACTGCGTGCGCACTGCTGTTCATGACATGGGGATTCCTCTTGCAAGTGCAATCAAATGCGCTGCTGTCAATCCAGCAAAAGCAGTTGGCATTTACGAACATTATGGAAGTCTCACTCCGGGCAAATACGCAAATATTGTAATTTTAAACGACAATTTAGAATTAAAAATGGTATTTCACCGCGCTTCACTGATTGAATAGCAAGGAGGATTTGGCTATGACAACCTTGGTTCTTGATATTGGCGGCACTGCAATTAAATCTGGTCTGTATATTGACGGAATGCTAACGGACATCAAAGAAACTCCAACAGAAGCCAGTCAAGGAAGTTCGCATGTGACAGCGCGCGCAAAGGAAATTATTGCCGCATATCAACAGCGCACTCCATTTGAGCGCATTGGCGTTAGCACTGCTGGACAAGTAAACCCTGTGCGCGGACAAATTATCTACGCAAATGAAAATATTCCTGGCTACACAGGCACAAAATTAAAAGGATTATTAGAACAAGAGTTTAATGTGCCCGTTGCGGTCGAAAATGATGTAAATGCAGCTGCAATTGGAGAGTTTGTCTTTGGAGCTGGAAAAGGTCGCAAAAACTTCGTGTGTCTCACCTATGGCACTGGAGTGGGTGGTGCGATTTTTTCCGATGGAAAATTATACTCTGGAAGCAGCTATTCTGCTGGTGAATTTGGCGCGATTGTCACACACCCCGAAGCGCGCAAGATTGAGGAGGATATGTTTTCTGGCTGTTATGAAAAATACGCTTCTGCCACTGCACTGGTGAAAAGTGCACAGCAATTTGACCCCACACTAACCAACGGGCGTAAAATTTTTGAACGCCTAGAAGAACCCGATGTAAAAAAACTTATTGATCACTGGATTATGGAAATAATATATGGACTAACCACGATTATTCATATGTTGAATCCCGAATGTGTAATCCTTGGCGGTGGTATTATGGAGCAGCCCTATATAATAGAACAGCTCCGCGAAAAGCTATATTCCAATATTATGTTCAGTTTTCGACAAGTGAAGCTAGAAAAAGCAGCACTGGGCAATCGCGCTGGTATGTTAGGCGCTGCTGTACTTGAGCTTTAGAAAGGAGATGATTGTTTGGCAGGAAATATTCTGGAACTAATCACGGAGCAATACCATTCACTTACACGTTCCAGCCGAAAGCTGGCTGACTACATTCTTGCCAATACCCACGATTCCCAATATATGTCTATCTCAAGCCTTGCAGAAAACAGCGGTGTGTCGGAGGCTTCCATCACACGCTTTTGCCGAAGTCTCGGCTTGTCAGGTTACAATAACCTCAAACTAGCACTTGCTAAGGCTGCTTATGTTACGGATATTGGCGACCCATCGGACACCCCTGAAACAATTACTTCGGAAGATACTCTTGGAAGCATTTTTCATAAGCTTTATTCATCCAGTATTCTCTCCTTAAATGAAACTATGGATTTGTTGGACGAAACTGAAATTTCCAGAGCAGTTGATTTTATCTCTGCCGCTGATAGAGTTTTTTGTTTTGGTCAAGGTGGTAGTATGGTTATGGCTATGGAAGCATGGGCACGTTTTTCTACTGCCACTTCTCGTTTCGTCCATATTGAGGACTCTCATATGCAAGTTATGAGCATTTCACTGGCAACGCACAAAGATGTCATTCTGTTTTTCTCCTATTCTGGCTCCACAAAAGATATGGAGGATATTATGCGCATTGCAAAAGAACGCCAAGTATCTGTCATACTGATCACACATTTTCCAAACTCGCGCGCCACAAAATATGCAGATGTTGTATTGTTATGTGGCTATAACGAAAGCCCACTGCAGTCTGGTTCTGTGGCTGCAAAATTAGGACAACTTTTTATTATTGAATGCTTGTACTATGTCTTTTGCAAACGAAATCCTGAAGTTTATGCCAAGGCGCGTTCTGTTACTGCTGATGCAATTATGCCCAAACTTTTATAATTAGAATTGAGTTGGGAAGGTTTATTTCTCTACTTAGACGCAGGCAGCTTTCGCTGCACAGTTCCTTTTCGCATTCGTATGCATAAAAGAGACTTCAGATTTCTCTGAAGCCTCTTTTCATTTTCCTTAAAATTTACAGTTTAATTTCTTTTTTACTATACAAAAAAGATATATTATACTCCTGCCTGTGCTGCTACCTCAGCAGCAAAATCATCCACTTTCTTCTCAATACCTTCCCCAGTCTCAAAACGAACGAAATTCTTAATCTGAATCTCTGTTCCATTCTCCTTAGAAACTTCATTAAGATATTGTTTAACTGTCTGTTTTCCATCTTCAGCCTTCACATAAACTTGCTCTAACAAACACATTTCTTTAAGTTCTTTGTTAAGGCGGCCAACTACTGCACCTTCAATAACTTTCTCCGGTTTTCCAGCCATCTTAGGATCATTTTTAATCTGCTCTGCAATAATCTCCTTCTCATGCGCTTTAAATTCCTCAGAAATTTCCGCAGAAGATACATACTTTGGATAAAGTGCTGCCACTTGCATTGCCAGATTGAGAAGTGCTTCTTTTACTGCATCATTTACTACTGCTGTCTCAGCATTTACAATAACACCAATCTTTCCACCACCATGTGTATATGTCACAACACAACCATTCTCCGCTGTAACTTTCTCAAATCTTCTAATGGTAAGATTTTCTCCAATAACGGCAATCTTCTCAACTAATGCTTCCTTAACTGTCTTTGAAGAATCCTCATTCCACGACTCTGCAAGAAATGCATCCATATCTGTAGTATTTGTTGCAAGCGCCTGTTTTGCAACTGCTGTAACATAATTCTGGAATTGTTCATTCTTTGCCACAAAGTCTGTCTCTGAATTTACTTCCACTACTGCTGCTACTTGGTCACCATCAGTACATACTCTGCAAAGACCTTCCGCTGCAATTCTTCCTGCCTTCTTTTCTGCCTTTGCTTGTCCATTCTTTCTCAGATATTCAACAGCCTCGTCCATATTCCCGCCTGTCTCATTCAGTGCCTTCTTGCAGTCCATCATGCCGGCACCTGTCATCTCTCTCAATTCTTTTACCATTGCTGCTGTAATCGCCATTTTTATATTCCTCCTGCTTCCTCTATCTTGTAACAATTCAGCCTTTGGCTTCCTGTTACAGGCATCAAGTCATACAAAACTATTTCGTGGTGACTTGATGCATCTCAACCACAGCGCTATTTCACGTAGCTTAAATTTATCTTCCTCTACTCGCGCGCCGGCCCCATCAGCGAACCGATAAATCGGTTTGCTGATAAATTTCAGTTGAGTGCCCGTGTGCATAAAAACCATACTTTGCAGCAAATGCAAAATCGTGTGGTTGAATCGTTACTCTATCTTTAATTACTCTGCTACTGCCTCTTCCTCTACCACTTCTTCTGGCACTGCATCTGTCATCATCTCACCCTGATTTGACTCAATCACAGCATCAGCCATGGCAGATACAATCAACTTGACAGCTCTAATCGCATCATCATTTCCCGGAATTACATAATCCAATTCTTCTGGATCGCAGTTTGTATCTGCAATACCAATCAGAGGAATACCAAGTGTGTGTGCTTCCTGTACACAAATTCTTTCCTTCTTTGGGTCCACAACAAAAATTGCGTCAGGAATCTTTGTCATATTCTTAATACCACCCAGATTTCGCTCAAGCTTTTCCCATTCCTTCTTAATCTGAATAACTTCCTTCTTTGGAAGAACATCAAATGTTCCATCCTCTGCCATTGTCTCAATTGCTTTCAATCTGGTAATTCTGCTTCTAATTGTCTTAAAGTTGGTGAGCATACCACCCAGCCATCTCTCATTTACATAGAACATACCGCAGCGCTCTGCCTCTGTACGAACAGCGTCCTGCGCCTGTTTCTTAGTTCCTACAAAAAGAATTGTGCCGCCCTGTGCTACAATATCAGCTACAGCTCTGTACGCCTCGTCAACTTTGCCTACAGATTTCTGTAAGTCAATGATATAGATACCATTTCTCTCTGTGAAGATATAAGGAGCCATTTTAGGGTTCCATCTTCTTGTCTGATGTCCAAAATGAACACCTGCTTCCAATAACTGCTTCATTGAAATAACACTCATGATTTACCTCCATTTTCTACGGTTCTACCGCGCTTCCGTCCGCTTCCTCTCTGTGGGCTACCCAAGGCATGGACCACAAATCTGCAAACGTGAATACTATAATATTTTCTATAATTGCCTTGACTATGATACTCAAACACAGTCACAACATTAATAATATAACATAAAAAAACCTCCTATGCAAGAGGTCTTTTTTATTTCTGAATAATTCCCAACACAATTTTCATTATAATTGATATATGCAAAATGTCATAAAGCAGACATTTTGGGGCGGTGTAAAAAGTAACTTATTTTCCAGTCAATTTTTCTGCAATTTCCTGCCAACTCGCTCCAACATTGATTGTAATACTTCCTACATTGAGTTTCTTATCATATCCATGTTGCATCAAAAATGCATCATACTCGGACGCATTCTCAATCAATCCCGCATTAAACAATTTTCTGGAAACCGTCCCAGAATCATCACCTTTCGTAATATCAATCTGGACCGTATCACTTTCTCCAGTCGGTACGGTTGTTATAGTCGTGTCAGGTGCTTCAGAATCTGTGTCTGTCGACTGCTCCTCTGACTGCTGTAATTCTGTATTGATAGATTCAGACTGCTCTGCGTCCTTTGCCGCATCCAACACAGATTGAATTTCAGCTTCCTTTTCCTCGTCTCTGCTGGTGGACTGTTCTGTCGATTCTGGGTCAGATGCCTCATCAGAATACTCCTCTGTTGTTTCTTCTGGCAATCTATTGTTCTCTCCAAGTCCATATTCCTTTAAGACAGATACCCTCGCATCTGCAACAGCGCTTCTAGTGTATGCTCCCATCACGGCTGCAGTGATTAAAATGCCCAGACCAAGCCCCCTCAACATATATTTAAATCTCATTATACAGCCCCCTTAAACAGATTGATAACTAGTTTTACCTCCCCAACTCCAAGTCCCAGTTCTTTGGCAATATCTACATTGGAATAACCCTCTTTATAAAGCCTTAAAATCCTATCATTATTATTTTCTACTGCCCCTGGAAAAACATCTTGTGGTTTTATCATACCTGTTGTATCTTTCTTTATTGGCCTTTCAATATGTGGCGCTTGATCCACAAAAGAATACACCTCCACAGGCCTAATTTCAGCCGGTTTTGCATCCACTACTTTCATATCCTCAGGACGAGAACCAAATGTCTGCAATTCTGCTGCGCTAATGGCCACTATGCCTGTGTTCTCTGGCACAGGCTGCATATCATTTGACATAACAACATCTGCTGGTAAAATTTCCACACTTTTTACAACAAGTGGACTCAATTCCATCGGTCTGTCAACTTGTGTATTTTTACTAATATTTAACCCCAACGCGCCAATGTCCAGCGCGCGGGCATCCACCTGTCGGTGAATTTGCATTTCTTGTTGCATTGGAAGAATAAGTCTTGCCATCTGTCGACGCGCATATTCTTTCTCTTGTGCTTCCTTATCCAACACAACGCGATCTGTACTAATATTCTTTCTTGTCAGTTCTTTTTCTCTGACCTCAGCCTCCTCTTTTGCCTTTGCTGCAAGGGCAAGCGCCGCGGCATTTGCTGCTTCCTCGGCTTCTTTTGCCGTTTTATCCACATGTTTTATTGTTTCTTTGAGATTATTATGCTTGTCATTTAACATATCATACAAAAATACAACTTCCTGATGAGACTTGTTAATATCTGCGAGCACAGTCTCTGAATATTCGTTAATGGCCATAATTTTCTCATTAGAAATGCGCTCTGACGCACGCTCTGTCTTCTCCACTGCATATTCAAGTGTCTCATCTACAACTTCGGTAACACGTTCCTTAGCATCTCTCATTTCTTTTTCTATAACGCTTCGGATAAGCTCTACATCTACTTCCTGACCACTGTCATTTGACTTTCCTTTGATTAAAAAACTTCCTGCAAAAGCACATGCTCCAAATACCAGCAGTGCAATCTCCAACCAATTCATCTGTTATCAAACCTTTCCAATTCTCTACAATGTACACAAAACAAACACACCTATATCTTCATGTCAAATCCGCCCTCGGATTTCGCGACAACTCTTCCGTCACCTTTTATTTTCTTCCTACGTTTTCCCCCATCACCAGAATAACCATTATGACCTTTCTCTTTGGCATCAAAACGCTCCTCTTTAAATAAGGTTTCATCTGCATGAACGACTTGTTTTGCCATTTGCTGTTCTTTTTTTTCTACCTGAACCTGTATATTTCCTTGGTCCACAACACCCTTCTCAACCTGCTTTACCTGATTGTGCAAAATATTATCTGTCTGCTGAATGCTTCCATTAAGCAGTATTGGACTTATAGCCATTTTTATCCCTCCTCTGAGTCGCTCAATTTACAGGGCGATACCATATTTCGATTTATTGTAATATATTTCGACAGAAAAGGCAATAGCCCCTACAAATTTGTAGAAGCTATATCTGCATCTTTTTTGTACAAACGACAAAATGTGTATTCGTTTTTTACTGTCATTGTAGCTCCAGAAATCGCTACAGCAACTCCTTGGTACATTGTTCCACGCACATTAATATGTGACATGCCCTCATTTTTTAGTGTCTTGTCGAGCTTTTCGATCTCTTTTAATTCTTCCTGAACTTTCGCCTGTGTCTCCGCAAGTGTTATCTGTAACATTTTAGCATTTCTTAACTGTTCTTGTGTCAATTTCACGCCTTGTTTTAATCGTATTTTAACATCTTCTAGAGATTTTTTCAATTTTGGTATTGATTTTGATTTTTCTCCCACACTTTTTTGAAGTTCAGCAAGACGCTTTTTGGCATTCAAGTCACTTCCAACCTCAACTACTGTTGAAGCCCCCATAGGTGAGCCTATATTTTTGGCGTTGATTGCTGTCTTTGCTATGACTTTTCCGCCTGTAATCAATCCTTTTCCTGCCTCTGCGTTTACATTTGTACCCGCAAAAACTTGGGCATTTACAATCTGTTCTGCTTCTACAAAACCCCCTGCCTGTACCTCTGCAGCGGAGATAAACTTTGCGATAATGTTTCCGCCTGCTTTTAACCTACCTTTGTTTTGTCCATGCATTCCTCTAGCAATAATGATATCTTTTCCTGCCTCTATGACTGCACCTTCCACAACACCTGTCACAAAAACATTTCCATCTGTCTTCACACTAAAATTCTCACAGACATTTCCTTTTACTTCCACATCTCCATGATATTCAATATTTCCTGTTGAAGTCCCTACATCTTCCACACTGTATACATCTGATACAAAAACAGTATCGTCCACCAAAGAAGTATGCCCATCTACCATACTGATTAATTTCAGTCCATCTTGTGAAATCTCAAGATTTCTTCCATATGCAAATGTAATCTTTTTCACTTCTCTTGCAAGCATAACGGATCCATAAATGTCAAATCCATTCTCGCCTTTTTCCTCAGGAATAATCTCTGCAAGAACCTGCCCTTTTATACAATGATGGAGCGTATTTAACTTAAAAAAGTCCACAGTCCCATCTTCTTTTAATTCTGGACGAATATTATTGTTGGTATCAAAATGGTAGACAATCGAAGCATCACGACCAACAGTAGGCATTTTTCCGCGCGCAACAACAATATCTGTACAGTAAAGGCTCTCCTCAATCGCCACTGTAATCGCTTCCTCGTCAATTCCTGCTTTAATTCTAAATTGACTAAGCAAATCCATAATCTGTTCTTTGCTTGCTGGACGTCCGCCTGTACTAGGCGGATACATACGCATAATCGCCGACATTTTGTCAGGTGCTACTTGAATATTGTAAATTGCATCCACTGGTGAAAGCTTTATTGCAGCCAAAAAAAGGACAACCTCCTCACCCAAAGAAGAAAGGGCAGAGTTGATTGCCTTAACATCATAGGGTACACCTATTTTGTTAAGATACTCCTTTAATTCCGCGGCACGTATCTGTTCTCCCTCTCCGATAGGAGGAAAAAGTAGTAGGTTTACCCCTTGTTCTTTTATCTGTATCTGAAAAAATCCATTCATATCAGTTTTGCCTCCATGCAATCACTTCATCTGTTATTGCTCCAATATTCCAATATAATTTCCCATCTTTGTTTTCATCTTCTGAAGCGCTTTCGTATGAAGCTGTGATATTCTTGACTCTGATACCTCAAGCACACGACTGATTTCCTTTAGGGTAAGTTCCTCATAATAATACAGCAAAATCACTTTCTTCTCTTTATCTGTTAATACTTCCAACGCTTCCTCCAGCACCTCCTTCAATTCGCTTTTTTCGACCACGCTTTCTGGCGTATCAAATCCTGATGTAATTCCCTTCTCTGAAGAAATATCATTTCCCTGTTCCACATATTCGTTCAAAGAGATAATATTATCTGCCTTGACTTGATTCTGCCAATCGAGAAACTCATCCTCACTGATTCCTATATATAATGCGATCTCTGCATCTGTAGGGGGCTTTCCATTACGCTGTTCAAGCTCCTTCATTGCAGTGTCAATCTGTTTCTGACGCTGTCTGATCGTGCGCGGTATCCAATCCATTTTCCGAATTTGATCCAGAATAGCACCACGAATGCGCAGACTGGCATAAGTCTCAAACTTCACTTCTTTGCCTGTATCAAATTTATCAATGGCATCGATCAAGCCGAACACTCCATAACTTACCAAATCCTCATACTCTACATTATAGCCAAGATACATGCTGAGACGCCCTGCGACTACCTTGACCAACGGTGCATACTCCAATATAAGTTTTTCCCTTAAATCTGGTGATTTCAGCCTGGCATAATCATCCCAAAGTTTCTTGCGTGCTGCTTCGTTCATGTTATTCCCCCGTTATACACAATGTTGCCTACACAAATAATTAATTTTATGCATCCCCAAATGGGTTCTCATTATCATACTCCATTGACGGGGCAGCCTCTTGTCCTGAATAATCATAAATTTCCTCATCTGAATATCCATCTGCATCTTCTGACATAAAACCACCCGCATCCATACCTTCCATATCATTCTGCTCCTCATTTGCAAAAGCCACAACATTTCCAGTAAGATCTCCATTTTTTTTCGCCTCCTGAACCATCTGTTCAAGATCGCCAGTTGGTATGATACGAGGTCTGATTGATGCGTAGAGATATCTTGCTATATCGCCAAGGACATAAAATATCAATAGCACAATCAGCAGCCCCCACAGCATTCTCGTCAACTCATACCCTCTGACATACATAATAATAGACGCTATCGCACCTGCCAAAAGCATGAGAAACGGCGTGATAAGCCCTGTCTTATTTCCCATCTCATTATCCTCTTAATTATTCTGTTATATCTTTTTTTCGGGTTTTCCTGCGGAACGGATAATTAATTCTCCTGTCTCAGGGTAAAATACAATTGTACGACCATAATTCAGCCCTGTATCCTGCGCTTTCAGCGGAATTCCCAGTTCTCTGAGTTTCTTTTTGCTAGCCTCCACATTTCTCTCTCCGACACGTACCATATCGGATTTATTCTGAAATGCAAACATCTGCGCTCCGCCTGCTAATTTTGCTTCCAATCTTGCCTTTCTGCCCCCTATCGCAAGAATCTTTTGCACAAGATCTTCAATTCCTGTATCTGCAAACTTCGCTCTATTTGAATTATTTTCTATTTGTCTACTGTCTGGCAGCATGGCATGTGCAAGTCCTCCTACCTTTGCAACTGGATCTCTAATACAAATTCCCACACAAGACCCCAATCCAAGGGTTGTGATACCTTCAGGACTTTTACACACATTCAGGTCCGCCATTCCCACTTTTACTATATTTGCCATAGATACAATGCCCCTTCTCTGTATTCATATAGTTATACCGACAGCCCAAGCGCACCCAACATCTTTGAGTAAGACTCAAGATCAGGCATCAGAATAAAATAACCATTTAAATCCACATCATCTGTAAATACTGTCTGTATCAGCAAAATCTGATCGCCTATAATACCAAATTCTATCGCCGGAACACTCAGTATTGCATTGAGCATATCAATACTTAGATCCGGAACCGATGGAAGCATCTTGAGATTGGTCATCTGTGCCAATGAATTTAGATAGGCTCCTGTAATGATATTTCCAATCTCTTTCATTGCTGAAATTTCAATCTCACTAAACTCACCTTCTGAGGGCGGCATTCCCATAAGTTTAGACACAAGAGCCTTTGCGGCACTTTGTTCCAATATAAACATAATACTGCCTGTGATATCGCCCTCCACAGCCAGATAAATGCCTACAACAAGCTGCTCCTCTCCCCCCATAACTACACCAACATCTTTAAAATCGAGAAGTCTTACCTGCGGAACTTTCATATCTACTTTTGTCTGAAGCATCTGTGCAAGTGCTGTTGTCGCATTGCCAGCTCCGATATTTCCTAGCTCCTTTAACACATCGTAATATTCTGTCGTAACTCTCTCGAAACTCATACTCTCTGCCATGATAAAACCTAAGCCTTTCCCTATCAAAAAGTCATACTAACCTTCATGATTCCGTACACGGAATCTCAAATCAGAATGAAAAACGCCTGTCTTTTATTTTATGCACACGGACGCGGAAAAGAAATATGCATCTAAAACTGCCCGCGTCCGATACAGCGAACAGAAGAAGTAACCTTCCCTATCCGTCTATACATCTACAACTTCTGCAAGCACTGATGTGATATCTAACAATGAGATTAACTTCCCATCGGATTTTCCAACGCCAGAAAGAAATCGCTCTTTCTCATCTTTTTCATATCCCATCCGCTCAATATGTTCCTCGTCGAGTGTCACAACTTCTTTCACCTCATCCACCAACACTCCAATCGACTCATGTTGTTCAAGAGTCAAGATAATAATACGCGTCTTTTTAGTAACTTGATCTTCTGGAAGTCCCATTTTCAGTCGAAGACTAATTGTTGGTATGACAACCCCCCTGACATTAATCACACCTTTAATATAATTGGGTACTTTTGGTACTCTTGTGATTTTTGACATCCGAATAATATTTGATATATATTTAATATCTATTCCATACTGTTCACCGCCAAGCTGTGTCACGATAAACTGTGTCGTATCATGTTCTACTGGACGGTTTAGACTCACATTCCGTTTCTTTTCGTCCATTATTTTTACTTCATCCATGTTCTATGCCCCGCCTTTCTTCCTTTTCATTGTCATTAAAATCAAATCAATGCATTGGTATCAAGGATCAGTGCCACTTCACCATTTCCTAAAATTGTAGCACCGCTTATCATCTTTGGCACCTTAATATACTTGCCCATGGACTTAATAACAACTTCCTGCTGTCCGATAAGCTCGTCTACTACCAAACCTGCTTGTTTCTCACCTTTTTTCACAATAATTACGGTGAGATTCTTATTCTTATCGCCTTCTCTTGGGGGCATATCCAAAACTTTATCCATTCTGATAATTGGAATGACAGTTCCACGAATATGAATTACTTCCTTCGCCTGTACAAGTTTGATATCCTCTGGCAAAACGTCCTCAATTGTCTGAATGGAGCCAAGTGCAATCGCATACTTCTCATCACCAATTACAACCATAAGAGCCTGGATAATTGCCAGTGTCAAAGGCAGTCGGATAATCCAAGAGGAACCCTCTCCAAAGCGGTTCTTTACTTCGACTTCACCACTCAAAGACTCAATCTTTGACTTTACTACATCAAGCCCAACACCACGACCAGACACGTCGGACACCTTCTTTGCGGTAGAAAAACTTGGCAGGAATAAAAGGTCTATAATTTCCTTCTCTGTCATAGTCTCAGCCTGTTCTGGCGTCACTGTCCCACGCTCAATCGCCTTGTTTCTGACAGCTTCCACATTGATTCCGCCGCCGTCATCTCGCACCTCAATCACAACATTATTACCGTCTTGATAAGCATCAAGAAAAATGGAACCAACCTCTGGTTTTCCATTTGCAACACGCACATCATTTGGTTCAAGGCCATGGTCTGCTGAGTTTCTAAGCATGTGCATCAGTGGGTCGCCAATCTCATCTACCACAGTACGGTCAAGCTCTGTATCCTCACCTGTCATATACAATTCCATTTTCTTATTCAACTTCTTAGAAAGATCACGAATCATACGTGGAAACTTTGCCACAACACTCTCGATTGGAACCATTCGCACTTTCATAACAGACTCATGTAAGTTTGTTGTAACACTCTCTAGATACTCAATCTGTTCATTGACAGAACCATTATCTCCTTTATTATCATCTGCTGCTGTGGCAGAAATCAAAGAGTTCTTCGCTATAATAAGCTCACTGACCAGATTCATCAGATTATCCAGTTTTTCGATATCCACTCTGACCGTTCTGTTCACTACAGGTTTTGTCGCTGGTTTTGAGGATGAAGAAGATGTCGCGGAAGATGGCGTCACTGCCGCCGGTGCAGTTGGTTTTATCGTTGCAGCTGATGTCTGAGCAGGTGCCGAAACAGTTTTGGACACTGTTGTCGCAGCCGGCTTACTCTCCTCCACAGGCTTACTCTCCACAGTTTTCTCCGGCTCTGTCGGTTTCTCAGATTTTGCCAAAGTATATTCTGCACAAAATGCTTCTTCTATCTCAGAAACACTCTTAACTGCCTCAATAATTTCTTCCGTTGTATTTCCAGAAATCAGTATCAAACTGAATGTCAAATCAAATTTTTCATCTTCAATATCTTGTGCAGTTGGAGAAGATACAATAATTTCTCCCAATTTTTCAAGTGCCTTAAATACCAAAAATGCTCTTGCAGCCTTTAATACACATGCTTCCTCGACATAGACTGTCACGCCAAACACTTTCAGTCCCTCGCTGTATGCCTTATCAATCAGCATTCGCTCTGTATCAGTAATTTTAATATCCTGCCATTTTTCCCGCTTGGTATTTGCGCTCTCATCCTTTACGGTAGGTGCCGCCTCTACCGCCTTTGTAGGGGTTGCACTCTGACCAATAATCACCTCACCATTATTTTTTAAGATGCTGTTGAGCGCATCAATTAAGTCTTGATTGTCATTCGTACCTTCCTCTGTCGTCTGTTGAATATTGTTGACATATTCTTCCAGCGCATCCAGACTCTTGAACAAAATATCAATCATTCCGGGCAATACTTTAAACGTGCCATTGCGAACTTCCGAAAAAACATTTTCCATATCATGGGTAAGCGTCTGCATTCGCTTATATCCCATTGTACCTGCCATACCCTTTAAGGAATGCGCCGCCCGAAATATTTCATTGATTGTATCCATATTTTCAGGATTTTGCTCCAGATCCATAATCTGGTCACTTAGATTTTGTAAGTGCTCCTTTGACTCATCAAGGAAAATATCAAGATATTGACTTGTATCCATTTACCTGACCCCCACATTCATAATAATTTCCTGGGCCACGTTATCAAGTGAGACCACTTGGTTTACCAGTCCTGTAGCAGCGATTGCCTTGGGCATTCCATACACCGTTGATGATGCCTCATCCTGTGCGATAACGTGTATTTTTTTTGAAGTTTCCAAATTCACGATTCCCTTCGTACCATCTGCACCCATTCCTGTCAACACAACACAGACAATCTGCGCATAGCTGCTTGATTTTAGGGATTCATACATATAATTTGCGCAAGGTTTAACACCCTCTCTCGGCGGCTCATCTGAATACGTAATTGTCGCTCTGCCACCTCTTGTTGCTACATTCATATGTTTACCGCCCATGGAGATATACACCACGCCATTCTCCAGCACATCGCCTTCTGCTGCCTCCTTGACTTTGATTTTGCTCATGGAGTTAAGTCGTTCCGCAAGAGACTGTGTAAATCCTTGCGGCATATGCTGAACAATCAGTACAGGAGCCGCAAGTTCTGCTGGAAGTCGCGGCACAACACTCTGCAATGCCTTAGGGCCTCCTGTCGAGCAAGCAAGCGCAACAATTTTCTGTCCACCTACAATTGGTTTGCTCTTTCTAACAATGTTCACAAGCTTCTGCGTATTCTCCTCCTGTTTTTCCCTTGTCAGAACAGGAGTATTAGAAATATTGGTCTGGCGGCTGGACACAACTGCCTGAAGTGTATCCAGAAACTTATCCTTAAAGCCACTGCTTTTTAGATAGACAATATTGACTGGCTTCTCTATAAAATCAATTGCTCCGAGATCAAGCGCTTCCATTGTTACGGCAGCGCCATCCTTCGTATCTGTACTCGCCATCATGATACGGGCACGAATCTTGTCTTTCTGCAGAGCACGCAGGAATTGAATCCCGTTCATTTTTGGCATATTTACGTCAAGTACTATCCCATCATATTGATTCTTCTTCAAGAGTTCATAAGCTGCCTGACCATCAAAAGCCTGCTCCACTACCTGGAACCGTTCATCTGAATTGATTATATCACACATAACTCTTCTCATAAGTGCAGAATCATCAACTACAAGTATTTTTTTCTTAATTTTTGATGTATTCGAGTTAATTGTCATACTATTCAACGACCCTTTCCATTCTTTCTATTTTTTCGTTCCTCATCAAATATATATTTGATAAGCTCCTCACGTGTTGTGGTATCAATAAATTCAAACTTGACTCTATTTTCGTATTCGTTCTCCCTATTTTCAATCTCGTTGGAATAAATTATCTTTGCAGCCAGCAAAAACAGTTTCTCTCGCTCTAAAACCGTGAGCTTAAATTTCATTAAAATATAGCTGTCCTCATTAAATCTCTGTCTTGATACAAATCGTGCGCCACCACCACTTATGTCTACAATCACGCCTCTTATCATTTCGCGATCAGGCACAAGATACACCATGCCTTGAATATATGCATCAATCTCCTGCTTTGTCATCTCCTTTATAGACATACCAATCACACAGTTAAACCGATAATACTCTCTCCGCTGATATTTGTGAAGATTACTTATCAACTCAACTACAAGGACATAGATTCCATCAACTTTTCGCCGCTCAATAATCCGCACATCTGCCCGATACACGCCGTTATGAGAAAAAAAGCACACATCATATTCTCCATCTATGGGAAGCAACACCAGTTTGGTTTGCTCCATTGGCATCACCAGCTCAAGTCGTCCATCATCCAAAATATTATGCACAGTAGACTTGTATGTCTTTACTCCTTCTGTGCCATCAGGAAGAATAACGCGGACTGTCGATTTCAATTCCAGTTTATCACCCAATGATATAAATTTTTCTATCATAGCTTCCTCCTGAAAATAGTTTCTTATTTATCCCATTTTTTTATTTCCTGCCACAATATGTGAGAAAAAAGCTGCCATTCCTCTTTTTACCAAAGACTTATCATATTCTTTGTCCATCAGTACATACGCTATTTTCTCATAGGCAATTGATGATTTTGCATTTGGACTTTGAAGACTAACCGGCTTCTGCTGCATAACTGCATCTTCAAGGCGATAATCCTGCGGAATCGCTCCAAGATAAGATATGGGAAGCTTGAGATATCTATTCACAACTGTCTCAAGTTTATTGTACATAGTTTCGCCCTCTGCTGCACCGGCTACTTTATTTGCAATTACCATAATCTTTGAGTCTTCCCTAGAGAATCGTGGATGACGGTTCAATGCTTTTAAGAGCGAATACGAGTCTGTAATTGATGTGGGTTCCGGTGTAGCAACAACCAGAATTTCACCGCTCGCAACAAGAAAATCCAACACTGCATCAGAGATACCCGCACCTGTATCTATGATAATAATATCGGCAATTGCATCTAATTTTGCAAGATTTTGTATGATATAATTTAAGTAATCTCTACTTAGATTTGAAAGACCTGCAATTCCAGATCCACCTGATATAAATCCTATGTCCATAGGTCCCCAGGTTATGATATCTGTAATGTTTTTTCCCTGATATATGAGATCACATAGATTATGTTTTGGTACGGTTCCAAACATAATTTCGATATTTGCAAGTCCAAAATCTGCATCTAGTATAATGACTCGCTTTCCCATCTTTTTGAATTGGCAAGCAAGATTGATAGAAGTATTCGACTTCCCTACACCGCCTTTTCCGCTTGTGACTGTTATAACCCTTGAGAGTGGTCTCGGGGCTGGATTCATTTTAATTACATTTCTTAACTGTTCCGCCTGATCCATATACTCCCCTCCTATCAACGCCTTCCCCCAAGCAACTGTTTTACAGTTGACTGCGGATTGAAATACTCAATATCATCTGGTACATTCTGACCGCATGTCACATAGGAAAGTGTCGCGCCCGTATATAGTTTCAGGTTATATATATTTCCCAGCGTAGCGGTTTCATCTAATTTCGTAAAAATCAACTTATAATCAGCTATTTCTTTATATGTATCTGCAATCTTCATCAAATCCCCGTATTTTGTCGAAGCCGACAGCACAAGAAACACTTCTTTAATTGCACTGTTGTCCACAGAACTTATCAAATCGCTCATGCTCTCACACTGTGCTTCATTGTTTGGCGAATGCCCCGTGGTATCCACCAAAATGTAATCATATTCTCTAAAATCTTCTATCGACGCTGCAATTTCCTTTGCCGTGTACACAACGCGAAATGGCACTTCAAGAATATTTGCGTAGGTCCTCAACTGCTCTGCTGCAGCAATCCTGTAAGTATCTGCTGTGAGCAATGCAACTTTCTTCTTGTGTTCCACACGAAAGGACGACGCAATTTTTGCAATCGTTGTGGTCTTCCCAACTCCTGTCGGTCCCACAAAGAAAATTACCTTTGGTTTTCTCTCATTTTCCTCCATCACATAAGGTTTTCCAAGTTTTAGTATCATTCTTTGATAAATTTCCGAAAGCATAAAGTCTAGTGTGACATCCGCTTTACAATTTTTGTCAATCTCCTCTATAATATCCTTTGCATACTTTTCATTAATCTCATTGTCCATCATCTTATTATACAAGAGTTTTAAAAAATTTACACGCTCTGTACTTTCTTTTCTTTTTCCGCTCTCGGTAGTTCTGACTTCTTCTGGCTGTGGTTTATTTTCCTGTTGTGACAACTGTTTCTCAATCAAATTCTGCAAATTATCCAGTTTTTCTTCCAAACCATTACCGCGAAGGTTTTCTTTTGTAGGTTCATTGGCTTTCGCCTCCGATATTCCTTTCTCTTTTGATCCGTCATCCTTTACCATATCTAACTTTTGTGGTGGAAAGGATGAAAGAACATCTGCAACCGCCTGACCAACTGCTTTCGCATCCTCTGCGACTGCCTCCTGCTTCTCATGCTGTTTCATTGGAATAATTTTTGCCTGTGATGCATTCTGTCCTAAACTGACTGCAACCCCATCCTTTTGAATTTCTGTCGCAGCAACAGCGCTGTACTTTTCATTCTCATCTTCCCTTGCGACAGTAACCTCAAACTTGGTTCCCCTGAAAATACCTTTTAATCCTTTGGGTTTAACTGCCTTGACATTCATCTCAACAATATTTTCACCAAGCTCTCTCCTCGCACTTGCAAGTGCTTCTTCCTTTGTTTTTCCTTGAAATTTCTTTATTATCATGCTGTCACCATTCCTACTGATTGTAACTCAACATTTGAATCAATCTCATTATAAGACACCACCACCAAATCTTTGTAATAGTCCTCTGTAAGTCTCTTGAAATACATTCTGACAATTGGGGAGGTAATCACGATTGGATTCTTGCCAAGCTTTTCAAGCTTCCCTACTTCTGATTCTACAGAAGCTATAATTGTCTTTGTTTTCTCTGGATCAAGTGTCAGATAAGCGCCCTGCTCTGTCTGTTTTACACTGCCCATAATCTCCTGTTCCAATCCTGGATCAAGTGTAACGACACTTGTTGTTTCATTCATTGGAAAATACTTGTTGGAGATCGCACGCTTTAGGCTCTGCCTTACATATTCTGTCAAAATATCTGTATCCCTTGTCGATGCTGCATGATCGGCAAGCGTCTCAAAAATAGTGACAAGATCACGCACAGAAATACCTTCTTTTAATAAATTCTGCAATACTTTCTGAATATCTCCAAGTCCCAAAAGCTTTGGCACAAGTTCATCCACAAGGGAAGGATTGGTTTCTTTGACATTATTGACAAGATTCTGTACATCCTGTCTGGTAAGCAAGTCTGCAAGATACTGTCTGATAATCTCTGTCAAATGTGTTGCTATAATAGAAGGCGGGTCTACAACCGTATATCCCACACTTTCTGCACGCTCTCTCTGATTCTCTGTAATCCAGATTGCTGGTAGATGGAATGACGGCTCAAAAGTAGGAATTCCTGAGATTTCCTCCTCCACAAAACCAGGATTCATTGCCATATAGTGGTCAAATAAAATCTCACCCTCGCTCACCTGAATCCCCTTAATCTTAATGATATATTGGTTGGGATTTAATTGAATATTATCGCGCAAGCGAATAATTGGCACTACTGTACCAAGCTCCAATGCTATTTGCCTACGAATCATAACTACGCGATCCAAAAGATCACCACCCTGATTGACATCTGCAAGTGGTATAATACCATAGCCAAACTCCAGTTCAATTGGGTCTACCTGCAACAGAGAATTGACATTTTCTGGTTTTCGGATCTCGTCTGCAGTATCTTCCTCCATATCTGTCTCAGCCTCAATCCCTGCCACTTCAATTGTTGATGCAATCATGCGCCCGCACACAATAAAAATAATTCCCAGCACAACAAAAATCAAAGGATTTAGCGGTGTCACTAATCCCAAAAATGCAAGTACTGCACCTACCATGTACAATACTTTTGGTATTCCAAAAAGCTGGTTTACAAGCACAGTACCAAAATCTGCTTCCTTTGATCCCTTTGTAACCAAAATACCCGTTGATAATGATATAAGAAGGGACGGAATCTGGCTTACCAGTCCATCACCAATCGTAAGAATCGTAAATTTATCTGCTGCAGCGCCAATATCCATACCCTGACGCACAACACCCATAATAATACCACCAATAATATTTACAAATGTAATAATCAGACCGGCGGTCGCATCTCCTTTTACATACTTAACAGCACCATCCATGGAACCAAAGAAACTTGCTTCTTGCTGAAGCTTCTCACGCTGAACTTTTGCTTCCGCATCTGTGATAGCACCTGTATTCAAGTCTGCATCGATCGCCATCTGTTTACCTGGCATTGCATCCAATGTAAATCTGGCAGTTACTTCAGCAACACGTTCAGAACCTTTATTAATAACCACAAACTGCACGATAATCAAAATAATAAACACGACAATACCAATAACAAGGTCGCCTCCACCCACGAAATTACCAAATGTCGCAACGACATTTCCTGGATTTCCTGTCGATAAAATCAAACGTGTCGACGATACGTTCAGAGCAATTCTGAATATCGTTGTAAACAGCAAAACCGTTGGATAAAATGACAAATCCAAAACTTCTTTGGTAAACATTGTAGTGAACAGGATCGTAAATGCAAGCGAAATATTGATTGCCAACAGCACATCCAGCATAGTACTACTAATTGGTACGATCAACATGATGATAGCACCAAGTAAATAGAGAGCAACGCCTATGTCTGCCTTCTTCATCTTCATGTCTTTTTCCCCCTTAACTCCTTTTAATCCCTTATCAATAATCCCTGTTTTTCCTATATCATACTATAAGAAACAAGAACAGCTTCTTATAGTCGGATTTCCAGCACAAAGAACAGTGTTCTTCTGATAAATTATATTATCGCACAATTAACATAATTTGTATATAATAATTTGTGAATTTTTTGACTTTTTTTATTTTTTATATTACTTACACAAATTGAAACAAAAAACTCTGTGCTTTTTTACCTACAAACACAGAGTTCTAAACAACATCCAGTATGCAATTTTAAATCTTTCCCTGCATTTTATATACCATAGCAAGAACTTCTGCCACAGACTGATATAGTTCCGGTGGTACTTCCTGTCCAATATCTACATTAGCATACAACATACGAGCAAGTGGTTTATTTTCCACAATCTCTACATTGTTTTCTCGCGCAATTTCCTTAATCTTCTGTGCCACATAATCTGCACCTTTTGCGAGCACTAATGGCGCAGAACCTGTCATGGCATCATATCGAATCGCAACCGCATAGTGCGTCGGGTTGGTAATGACAACATCCGCCTTTGGCACATCCTGCATCATGCGTCGCTGTGATGCCTCACGCATCTTACTCCGAATCTTTCCTTTAATCTGTGGATCTCCTTCTGAGTTTTTGTACTCATCTTTAACTTCCTGCTTTGTCATCTTAATGTCATTTTTAAATTTATGACGTTGATAAAACAAATCGGCAAACGCAATAACCATAAATATCAGAGAAATCTTAAGTCCCATGTCGATCACTAAATTGCCAATGAGTTCTATAGCCTGATTGAGTGGCATTCCATAAAACTGTACCAGATAGACCCATTTATCCTTAATTGTCGAGTACACAACTGCCATAATTAGAATAATTTTTGCGATAGATTTGATCAGTTCAATAATCTTCTCCTTAGAAAACAGACGTTTCATACCCGAAATTGGATTAAATTTACTAAATTTAGGGCGCAATGGTTTTGTTGTTATCTGAAATTTAAACTGCATCATATTAATGCCAATCGCTATCACAACACCAATAATAAAAAATGGAAGCAACTGTTTTAATAATTCCAGATAGACATTATTAATTAGAACCTTATAATCTTCCCTGACAATACGTCCATTCCAATAAGTAGTGTACTCTGGCATCTTTCCATAGATTTCCCCAAACAGTTTCATAAAGTTCACGCCCATACGGCCAACCCAAAACTTTAAAATTAAAAAGAGTGCAATCAGCTCCACGCCGCTTGACAACTCTTTACTCTTGGGAACTTTACCATCCTTACGGGTATCTGACTTCTTTTTTGAAGTTGGTTCTTCTGTCTTCTCTCCTCCAGGACCTTCCTGCGCAAAAAATTGTAAATTATATTCTAATATCACATCATACCCTCCACAATTGATACCATCATCTGCTGTATCTGATCGAAAATAAAATTGCAGATATCTGGAAGCAGTGTTACTGTTATCACAATAACACTCAATCCTGCAAGCAGTTTGAGCTGAATACCAACCGAAAACATATTCATCTGTGGTGCAAGCTTTGCCAAAAGTGCAAGGACAATATTCATTAGTGTAATACTAGCAAATACTGGCAGGCAAATCCGAAATCCAATAATAATATAATTGCTCAAAAAATTAATCAATATTTCCAGTAGACGGTCTGTATTAATGTGAACTCCACTGATGGGAATTAATGTAAATGTTTCCATCAGCGCCTTAAGTAGAAATCGATGCAATCCAGTCGTATATAAAATTAACATCACACCATACTGTAACAAAGCACCTGTAATAGAAGCCTGTTCATTTGTCGCAGGGTCAAATACATTTGCCATGGATAATCCTACTTCCATGTCCATAATTCTTCCTGCAAATAAAACAATGGAAGTACACATTTGGGCTGCCAAACCAATGAGCAAACCCACCGACACTTCCTTAAGTACGACTGTACAAAATCCCAGTACAGTATTGTATTCTGGATAAATATGTTCTGGACCAAAATAATATATAATGTATGCAATGAACATACTTAATGCTATTTTCACTTGATTGGGTACACCTTTTGTGCTAAAAAACGGTGCGACAAAAACAAATGATGCAACCCGCACAAATATAAACAGAAAATATTCCAGCTCCGACAGCGGAAATGATAAATTTACCATTGCCAGCTCCTTCCACTATCTGATATACAGGGAAAAATTCTGATACAAATCAGTCATATAAGTTATCATATTATTTAACATCCAATCTCCCAGAACCATCAGACAGATAAACATTCCCACAATTTTAGGAACAAAAGTAAGTGTTTGTTCCTGAATAGAAGTCACTGTCTGAAAAATACTGACAAACAAACCAACCACTAATGATACAATCAACGGTGGAGCAGCCGTTTTAAGGACTACAAATAGCCCCTCTTTCATTACATCAGTCACCATTTCTACGGTCATTGAATCACCAACCTTTCCAACAACTAAGAATCTTTAATGTCAATAAAATGTCTGTACAAGATATACAATCACTAAATTCCAACCATCTGCCAGCACAAACAACAAAATTTTAAATGGCATAGAAATTGTCGTTGGTGGAAGCATCATCATACCCATACTCATAAGTACAGATGCAACAACCATGTCAATGACAATAAATGGAATATAAATCATAAATCCTATAATAAACGCTGTCCGAAGTTCACTGACAATAAAAGAAGGAATCAGTACAGAAGTCGGCACCTGTGCTTCCGTCTCACCATCCCATGCCACATTCGCAATCTGCATAAAAGCATTGATGTCACCTCTCTGTGTCTGCTCAAACATAAACTGCCTCATTGGAGCTGCTGCAATACTACATGCCTCTTCAAAACCAATTTCCCCTGCATCATATGGGATAATCGCTTCTGTATAAACTTTTCCAAACACCGGCTGCATAATAAAAAATGTCAAGAACAAACTAATTGCAATTAACACTTGATTCGGCGGCGCCGACTGCGTATTTAAAGCTTGTCTTGTAAAATGCAGCACGATCAAAATCCTTGTAAATGATGTGATCGTCACCAACAGAATCGGCACAACAGCAATAGCTGTTAATATCAGCAATATCCTTAAGGTACCACTCAATTCTCCGTTTCCACTGTCATAGGTGATCGTAAGATTATTTGCAATATTCAGTTTCTGAAGATCTTCTCCTGTCTGGGCAGTACCAGGATCATTAATATTGGTTCTGTTCTCATCTCCCTGTTGATTGTCAATCACTGCTTCTGCCGCAGCACCGTCATCACTGGTTGCCTTTGCCACCAAGACATCTGCCAGCAATATTATAAAAATCATAGAGAACATATATATTATTTTCCGAAATTCTCGCCCAATATTGTATTTTTTGCATTTATTCTTCATATAATATTATCCTTATCCAGTGACCCAAACGTGCATAAAAATTGACTTATTGCTGTTTTTTGAATTTATCAAATATCTCTTTAAAATTCATATTGCTCGCCGGCCCTGTCTCCGCTTTGTTCCATGTCAAAATATCTTCTTTTGTCATTTCTCCAAGCAAAGTAACTGTGTCTTTGCAGACTACATAGGAAAAATATTTTTCACCTATCCTCACAACTTGTATATATTTGGTTGGTGCTATCTTAAATGTTTCCAATATCTCTACATTAGAACCTGCAAGCCTCCCTTTTTGAAGACCTGCAGTTAACTTTGTGGAGAAATATGTAAGAGCCAACACAAATATAAATATCAGAATCACCGTTAACAATTGTACAATAGAGTCAAACCTATTCGATGTCGATGTCAATAGCATAACTTTTCTATCCTACAACCTTCTTAACTGCCTCCAAAACACGTTCCGCCTGAAACGGTTTTACAATAAAGTCCTTTGCACCAGACTGAATTGCCTCAATTACCATTGCCTGCTGACCCATCGCAGAACACATGATAACATTTGCACCCGGATCAATTCCTTTAATTGCCTTGAGCGCTTGGATTCCATCCATCTCTGGCATAGTGATATCCAGAAGGGTTAGATCTGGAGACGCCTCCTTATACTTATCAACTGCGATCTTACCATTCTCAGCCTCTGCAGCAATCTCATATCCGTTCTTTGTCAAAATATCTTTTATCATCATTCTCATGAAAGCAGCATCATCTACGATCAGAATTCTCTTTGCCATAATAAATCTTGTCCTTTCTAATTTTGAACTTTATATTTTAATCAAATTTCAATTATTTGATTATCTCCATAATTCTTACACCAAAACTTTCCTCAATTACCACAACCTCGCCCTTTGCGACAAACTTACCATTTACAAGTACGTCAATTGGCTCACCTGCGATCTTGTCAAGTTCTATAATAGTACCTGGGGCAAACTCCAGAATATCTGAAATAGATTTGCTAGTTCTTCCCAGCTCTACAGTTACCTCCAAAGGAACATCTCGAATCAGGCCTATGCTCTCTGCACTTACCATTTCCCCCTGTCCCTGTGCAAAATTTTGGAACTGTGCAGGTTGTATATTTACATTTGGCATTCCATAACCGCCCTGTGGCATTCCCATCTGTGGCGGCATTCCATA
>CAJUAE010000006.1:0-37084 GCA_910583965.1 uncultured Lachnospiraceae bacterium | reverse complement strand
TGGCATTCCATAACCGCCCTGTGGCATTCCCATCTGTGGCGGCATTCCATAACCGCCCTGTGGCATTCCCATATCCATACCACCCATGGGCATTCCCATCTGCTGCATTCCCATATCTGGCATAGGTGTTGGAGCAGGTGCCGGACTCGGTGCAGGTGCTGGGCTTGGTGCAGGTGCTGGGCTTGGTGCAGGCTCTGACATACCGCCCATCTGTTGCGCCATAAAAGTCTCGTAAACCGACTTTGCAAAATCAAGAGGATACAACTGCATCAGTGTAGAGTCTACTAGATCATCTATCTGCATTCTAAATGAAATCTTTACAAATCTGTCCTCAAGAAATGGTGAAAGATCCCGTGGTTCCTTTGAATGTAAGTCAACAAGACTTGCCTCCGGCGGACTGATATCGATTGTCTTGCCAAGCATAGAAGAAAGTGAAGTCGAAGAAGATCCCATCATCTGGTTCATCGCCTCAGAAATCGCACTCAGATGTAATTCGCTAAGTTCTCCATCAATATTGGTGCCGTCCCCTCCCATCATCAGGTCCGTGATCACTTTAACATCATGCTCTTTTAACACCAAAATATTTGTACCATTCAATCCAACAGTATACTTAATCTGAATAAAAACACAAGGTCTTTCATAAGTATTGAGCACATCCTGCCAATTACACATTTCTACAATTGGCGTTGTAATATTTACTTTTCTGTTCACTAATGAAAACAGAGTTGTGGCAGAAGTACCCATACTAATATTGGCTACCTCTCCTATCGCATCTTTTTCTATATCGGTGAGATCTTCTCCTGTCGAAGAAGTCGTTGTCGAATCTGACGCTCCAGAATCCGCTGACAGATCCACACCGTTCAACAATGCATTGATTTCATCCTGAGATAACATACCATCCATTGTCTTATTCCTCCTCCCTCACTACTGATGTTATCCTTACTGCATATGCCTCTTTGCTTGCTCCAGGCACAGCACTAAATTTCTTAATATCCCCCACATACACATCCAGTTCGTCATCGACTTTTGAGTCAAGTCGTATGATATCTCCTACTTGTATATTTACAAAGTCGTTCACTGTGATAACACTCTTTCCAAGTACTGCCTTTACAGGAACATCTACTCTGCGTATCATCGATTCAATGAACTGCTCATAGTCTTCGTCATCCATCTTCTGCAAACTTGAATACCAGAATTTTGTATTCAATCTGTCCATTACGGATTCCAACGTAAAGAACGGAAGACATACATTCATCAAACCTTCGACATCACCAATCTTGACATTCATGGTCACAAGCGCTACCATATCGCTCGGTGAAATAATCTGTGCAAACTGTGGATTTGTCTCAATCCTTTCCAAATATGGATTGACTTCTGCCACATTCTTCCATGGTTCTCGAAGCAATTGCATACAGATTACCATGATTCTCTCAATGATGCTCATCTCTATTTCAGTAAAGTCTCTTGCTTTTTCCAAAGATTCCCCTCTACCACCAAGCATTCGGTCTATAATTGCATAGCCCAAACCACTTGTCAACTCCATAATGATGGAACCAGGCATCGGTGAAAAATTAACAACTGTGAGCAACACTGGATTTGACAAAGCATTGGAAAACTCCGCGAAAGTTACCGTCTCAGAACTTGCAACGCTTACTTGTACATTCTTTCTGAGGTATACCGGCAGATTAGTTGATAACAGTCTTCCGTAATGGTCAAAAATCATATTCAACGTTCTTAAATGCTCTTTTGAGAATTTTGCAGGCCGAGTGAAATCATAATTTTTCGCCTGTCGCTCGTCCTTCTCCTGCATATCCTCCACGTCCAGTTCACCGGAACTTAACGCCGCCAGCAAACTATCTATTTCGCTTTGAGATAACACCTCTCCCATGTAGTTAATCACCCCCTACATATTCATAATTCTGTCCATTATATCCCCTTATTTATCCTGTCTCTATGTATCTACCAATTCTCAATTATATAAGAAATTATAGGATACACCATAAATAAATGTAGAATCAAATCGTTCCTGAATCTTTTTAAGAATCTCCTGCTTGATTGGTTCGGAGTTGGTTCTTGCCTCATCCACAGTATAGTTGCCCATAACTGCAAACACAATATCTTTTATGATTCCATCCATATCTGCCATTGTCTCGGAGTACTTCTTGTAATCCTTGTTCTTAGAATCCATAGACAATGACACGCTGCCAACTGCATAGTGATCCTCGCCATCTTCCCCCTTCTTCAAAGGAATTGTCAGCTCCCCTGCAACATTGTGAACTGCGGTATCCGCCATAGATACTGTCGGCGTTAAGTCGGAATCTGGCAATCCGTTCACTTCAATCCCAACAATTGTGGCAATATCCGCCACTAAGGATGCTGTCTTCTTAGACGCACTCGACACACTTACCATCATAATTGCTGATAATACAATATTGACAACAAGCAATGCCAGAATGATAATTGATAACAGATTACGTTTCATTTTTATTTTCCCCTTTCATTAATATGTGCTCAAAGCATTGTATATCTTTATTTCAACCCGTCTGTTTTTTGCTCTACCTTCTGGCGTCGTGTTGTCTGCAATCGGTCGATATTCTCCTCTACCAGAATGTTTCACAGTTCCTGGGTCAAGCGCAGCATTGTCCTTCAGATAATTAAATACTGCTAGTGCTCTATAACTGCTAAGCACATCATTATTCTCATATCTACCACCATTTAACGGGACAGAATCTGTATGTCCCTCAATCTCAATCCCTGAATCTGCATATTTGGTAAGCAAAACTCCAATTTTATCCAAAACAGGTATTGCATCTGGCTTGATATCTGCTTTTCCCGAATCAAACAAAAATGCTCCATTTAATGTAAGCGTAACAAAATCTGCATCAAAATCAACATCCACTTTATCAGCCATCATACTTTCGTCAAGTGCTTCCTCAACTTTTTCTGCCATTTCCTCAGAAAGATTAAGCTTCTCTTGTTCCAGATTGTCAAGCGCCTCGACCAACGACTCAACTTCTTCTTTTGTCATATCAAGTTGGGCGGCTACTTCCTGCAACTTCTCTGCCGCAGCACCGCCATCCTTCGTCGGATCAGGACTCTTAGAATCCGACTCAGCAGTTTTTCCACTGCTGTTTATGTATTCATCAAGCATATTAAGTTGGCTCACACCGTTACTCACTAAAATACCATCGCCAACAGCCTTTGATCCAGCTTTGAAAATACTGATTGTGGATTGAAATGACCTTGCAACTTCCTCGAACTTAGCAGCATCCACTTCCGACATAGAGAACAATAACACGAAGAAACACATTAATAATGTCATCATATCGGAGAATGTAGACATCCATGGTGCCGGGGTTCCAGGTGGGAGTTGAAATTCTTCCTTTTTCTTCGCCATTAAGCCTCACCTCCACCGCCTTCTTGAGAAGGTCTCTCACTTGGTGACAAGAATGACTTTAATTTTTCCTCAATCACACGCGGGTTCTCACCTGCCTGTATTGACAGCAGACCTTCTATCATAATCTCTTTTGACTGCATCTCAACTGCATTGTTTGCCTGCAGCTTGTTCGATGTCGGAGTACAGATCCAGTTTGCAAGAATAGAACCATAGAATGTTGTGATCAAAGCAACACCCATCTTTGGTCCGATAGAGGAAGGATCAGACATATTATTTAACATACAAATCAATCCAACCAATGTACCAATCATACCCCATGCAGGACCCATGGCACCCAGAGAATCCCAAAAACCTGATCGCAATTTATGACGGTCATTAATGCTGTTTAGTTCCGTCTCCAAAATGCCTCGTACCAGCTCTGGATCTGTACCATCAACAATTAACATAATCCCCTTTTTCATAAACTCGTCGTCAAGATTTCCTGCCGCTTCCTCCAGAGAAAGAAGCCCTTCTTTTCTTGCAATGTTAGACAGTTCTATAATTTTGGTGATCATCTCTGGAACATTGACGCTCACTGGCTTGAAAATCAACGCAATACTCTTCATACCACCAACAAAGTTTGCCATGCTTACCGACATCATTGTCGCAAAGAAAGAACCGCCAAAAGTAATAAGTGCTGACGGCAAATTTAGAAAGTAATTAATTCCACCAATGCCACCTGCCGAGTCTATCATACCATACACCACCAGAACGATACACACAATCATTCCTACCAAAGACGCTAAATCCACTTTTACACACCCCTTTTTCATAGGCATAGTTACTCTCTATACCCTTTTTTCTCCATAGTTATATAATACTTTAAGGTTACATAAATTGCAACAATTTTCTGAAAATTTTCTTATATTTTCTTAATTTGCTACATTATACATTTTATTTAAGCGGCTTTTTGCGCTTTATTCTTCGGTGTTTTCGAAGCTTTCTATATCCGCTGTTTTCGCAAAATATTCCTGCCTTGTTAATTTTACTAGATTTTTAATCTCATGTCTACTTTCTTTTATAATTATTTTTTTGCCGTCAGTTAACGTAATAACAGTATCGGGTGTCTCCTCGACCGTTTCAATCAAACTGGTATTTACCAAAATCTTAACACCATTAATCTTTGTCACCTCAATCATTTTAGCCCATTACCCCCTCTCCCTCAAAAGTAATTTGTTTTCCATGTTGCCTTCCAAACTCTGCAAGTTTTGTCTTATATTGTTCAAATTTATCTGTCTGCCCTGTCTCGCGATAGATTGCAAAAATCCTAGTGTACGCATCAAAGACATCCTCACCAAGCTGCTCAAAATCTGCCGCGTCTATAATACCTGTTAAAAATCCAATCGCAGTCCCATAATCTTTACACATATATGCTGCTTTTCCAAAAAGATACCGAAGTCTTGTGGTTCTAAGATACTCCCTGTTCATATCAAGTAGCCGATATGCATCTTGTATGTTCTCTAATTTCATCAAGCAATCCGCATACGATTCCAAACAAGTGTTCAAAAACTTTTTCTCCGCATTACCGTTGATTGCAAGACAGGTATCATATGCCTCAACTGCCTTTTTATAATTTCCTAGCACATTGTACGACTGTCCTATCTGAAAATAAACATAGTCGTCCATCTCTTTAATCTCACCGATAGAGTTTAATAAAAGTTTTAGATTTCTCTCCTGTTTTTTTAACATTTCTTGTTGAGGAATATCATAGCCATAATGCTTTACCACAATTGGCAGATGAAACGTCTCCAATATAATCTCATTATAATTAAATAACTGTTTTGGAGTAATCTGTTCATGAATCCGAAAGCGATATTCATAATAATTTCTATTATAAAATCGAGGTACTTCATCCAACTGTATTCCTTCCTTTTGAATCCCATTCTCCACAGTAGTGTAAACATTGTGAATCTCTAACACACCAACGTTTTTGGGATATTTTTGCATACAAGTACGCAATTTTGCTACGTCTAGTTCTTGTACGTACTCATCACAGTCAAGAATCAATATCCAATTGTTTGATGCTTTTGATACTGCGAAGTTTCTCGCTGCACTAAAATCATCACACCACACGAAATCATACAAATGATTTGTGTATTTCGCTGCAATCTCCTTTGTTTTGTCCGTGGAACCGGTATCTACCACCACAATCTCCATATTGTATCGCAAAAGCTTTTTCAAACACTGTTCTATGTACTGTTCTTCATTTTTTGCAATCATACACACACTGACCGGTAATCTTGCCATATTGGTAATGTCACTCCTCTCTTATTTTTTCATAAGTCCTTTTATCCTGTACAACGAAAATATCATAAAAACTTTCACTCTCTGTCAAAAACAATCAGGCAATCAATATACCAGTTTCATATTCGTTATACTACTCCGCAAAAGTACAGGGCGGTTTTTGCCGCCCCGCAGTCCAAATTGTATCTTTCTAAAAATTTTATATCCATAGTTGATAGTATAACACATATCCCGAACAATGAAAAGACAAACGGAATAAAAAACCTTCGGAAACATTCGGAAAAAAATGAACAGGGAAATGTTCTTCCCTGCCCATTTGTATTATCTTATATTATTATCTCTTAAGATTTACAAGCTCCTCAAGCAATGTATCGGAGGTTGTGATAATACGGCTGTTCGCCTGGAAACCTCTCTGTGTTGTGATCATATCTGTAAACTGCTGTGAAAGGTCTACATTGGACATCTCAAGCACACCACTGGTCATAACACCTGTACCACTTGCCTTGATATCGACAATAGAAGCATCTCCAGAACCTGCTGTTACTTGGTAAAGGTTATCACCAGAATTTTCAAGACCCATAGCATTGGGGAATGTAGCTACACAAATCTGACCAAGCTTTCTCGACATACCATTGCTGTACAGCGCTGTCACAATACCATCTGTTCCAATAGAAACGCCTGACCTTGTACCAATCTTACGTCCATCTAACTTCTTGCCAGTAACAGAGGACTTGTTACCATTGTTGCCATTGGTAGTTCCTGACATGTCAATATCAATATTATCAAAATTATCGCCAAGCATACTTAAGTTGACGCTAAAAGATTTATTTCCTTCCTGTCCTACATATTTAAACTCACCATTACTCGTATTATAGAACACATCCCAAGATGTTGTTCCACTATTAACCAGCGAACTAATATCAACACTTGCACCAGTTGCATCTGTCATTCCCAAAAGAGTAATTTTAAAACTGCCTTTCTCTATCGTCTCTGTCTCTTTTGCTTCCTGAGTGGTATAGGTGTTGGTAATTTTACTCTCATTTCCTAATGCTAACAATCTGTTAATATCATTATATAAACTGCTTGGAATTGGTGCATTATTTGCCCCACCTTCTATCTCAGTAGTGCCAACCTTAAATGTATAGTCTGTCTGTGAACTACCATTGTCATCCACATAAGTTTGTTGCAATGAAGTTACCGAAACTGTACCTGTACCAAGACTCGGCTTAACAGTACAACTTGAAAATGCCCCATTTGTCGCCGTTGCCGTATCATAAATATAATTGACAGCCTCCTGTGATATCTTGCTGACAACTACATTATCGCTAAGCGGATATGTCGGTTTTGTCTTTGTATATCCAATGTCACCAGAAAATTCTACAGTGATTGGTCCTGCATGTTTTAAAGCACTATCTGTCAGAGTCGTTGAATTGTATTTTGTATTTTCAATAAATGCCCCTAAACTAATTGTTATTGCACTATCCTTTTTTCCAAGTTCATGTGTACCACTAATTTGATACGCTGATGCACTTCCTGATGATAAATCTCCAGCAACATATTTCCAGATAGTTGCCTTCAGATCTTCCATCAATTCAGGACTTGCTGAATCAGAAAGAATTCTTGTCTCACCATTCACTGTATACTTAAATGTCAATTTGGAAGTATCAACCTTATAAATGGTATCGCTTAATCCATATTCTTTCTCTCTGTTGGTAATATCTCTCGTACCATTTGTTACATTCTTTGTAGGCAGAATACCAAACTTCATATTATATGCATATCCTGCTTTATCATACAGGTCAACTGTTACCTGCTTACCAGTTTTGTTCTCCAATTCACCGTCATTGCTATCAATAATACCTGTAATTCTGCCCAATGTAGTTGCCGCAGCTCCAAAGGTATCCTGCGCTGTTACATTAATCCCACCAACACTGCCTTGTACAATATCACCATTTTCATCAACACCCCAGCCTTGCACAATATATCCTGTACTTGCCATGCAGAGGTTTCCGGCATCATCTACATCAAACGACCCATCTCTTGTATAGAATGTACTTGTGCCGTCACTTACAACGAAGAATGCCTCTCCTGTAAGTTTTAAATCAAATGGATTTCCTGTTGACTGGTTCGCGCCTTCCTGTGTGATGGTTGTGTTGATCGCTGCTGCTTTTACACCAAGACCAATCTGTCTGGGGTTTGTTCCGCCAGTTCCATTTGCTGAATTTGCTCCAGTTGCTGCCTGTGTTGTCTGATAAAGCATATCAGAGAAATTCATCTGCTTTGCCTTGAATGCAGTTGTGTTTACATTCGCAATATTATTACCAATAACGTCCATTCTTGTCTGATGTGTCCTAAGACCAGATACACCAGAATAAAGTGCTCTCATCATAATTAAGTGACCTCCTAAATCATATTTGCCGTAGATTTCTACCCTCATCCGTCATTCCGAGGGATCAAGCCTCCTTAAAAGGTCCGGCCATTGTCTCTACATCCTGTATTTAGATAATTACGGCACCATCAATATTTGTATAAATATTCTCGTCTGCTTCTGTCTGATCCATCGCTGTAATAACTGTGTTGCTCTTTGTATTTACGATAAACGCAAGCTGATCTACGAGTACCAGTGAATCTCTGATTCCCTTCTGACCTGCCTTTTTCGTTCCGTCATTCAACCTTTCCAGTTGTTTTTCAGTCAGTTCAATCTTCCTGTCGTTCAGTCTGTTTGCTGCATGTTTTGAAAACTTTACTGCTTCTTTCGCTGATGTTCCCTGTATCTGTTGTTTTTGCAGGATTTCTTCAAAGCTCATGCCCTGAGACGACTTATTTCCTGAATTGACCTTCTGCTGTTTTAGATATTGATCCTGTAGCTGTTCAATGGAAAGGAACTGACTGTTGTTAATATTCATCCTGCATTCCCCCTCACCATAAAGCTTCTTGTTTTGCCAAACTATGTGGTATGTGTGTCTGCATTATCCGAATTACTTGCATTGTTCGCGCTGTCTGAATCTGCTGTACTGCCTGTGTTATTCGTGCTATCAGAACCTGTTGTGTTGTCTGCACTGCTTGTATTGTCGGAACCTGTTGTATTGTCCGAATCATTCGTGCTGTCAGAACCTGTTGTATTGTCTGTGTTTGTACTGTCAGAACCACTCGTATTATCTGTATTGTCGGAACCGCTTGTATCGCCTGTATTTGTATTGTCGGAACCCTCTGTCTTGTTAGTTCCGTCTGTCTTGTCAGTGTTTCCTGTTTTGTCTGAATCATTCGTCTTGTCAGTATCTTCTGTCTTATTGTCGGAATCCTGCTCTGTCTTATCGGTGCTTCCCGAACTTGAATTATTTGATAACAAGTTCAACTTATCAATAATCGCATTCATCTTGGTATTGAAACTCTCCAGA
This sequence comes from uncultured Lachnospiraceae bacterium, assembly GCA_910583965.1. GTDB lineage: Bacteria > Bacillota > Clostridia > Lachnospirales > Lachnospiraceae > COE1. The sequence goes on along the minus strand of CAJUAE010000006.1, from coordinate 28,006 downwards.
ATATCATCGAGAGAAGTCTTATTCTCCTCCTCTTTTGAACTATCTTTAAACTCAATTCCCAAGTTCTCAAGCTCAAGTTTCCATTGCGTAAATTTCTCCATCTGATCCGCACCATAGAATGCCATATAATTTTTCTCATAGTCATTCATAGTGTTATAGAAATCAAATGCGCCTTGAATTACATTCTCATAAGACTTATCCGCATAAGCTACATCTGGTAGACTGTCAATCATTCCTTTAAAGGTACTGTATTTTCCATATGCCTGTGAGTATTCTGTGCTGACAACGGTATCCAAATCACTAATGGAATACTTCGCATTGTCAATTACAAGCAATGGCTTACCATTCTCAATCTCAACAAAATCAACAATACCCTGTTTATAATTGACTTCTCCAGTATCTGTACTTGTTGTCTTCACAATCACTTCTTTGCCAATTAGTTCATTTGCTCTGAGTACATCAACCGCTTCTGCCATCTCACTCATCTTCTGAACCTGTGTAAATGTTGCATACTGTGAAACCCATTCTGTATTGCTCGTTGGTTCCAGCGGGTCTTGATTCTGCATCTCCGCCACCAGAAGCGTCAAAAACATATCACTGTCCACCGCATTTTTGTTTTTTTCGTTCTTTTTAAGAGAATCGCCAGATGTGGTATGTGTCTGTAAATTGCCCTTTTCATCAAATGGCGCAACTAAGCTTCCCATATGTTCACCTCTCTTTTACACTAATAAATCCATTGTGTTTCCATTTGCTGCCATAATTTCCATCGCAATCCTTGTCGCATCATCTGCTCCTTGCATTTCGTCCTCAAGTTCCTCCCCATTCATAAATGCCCTGAGATTGATGTTGCTTCTGTTTCTGCGCATTCCCTGAATGCGTCCTGTCTCTTGCTCCTGTGCCTGTCTTTGCTGTTCCTGACCATTCTTGTCAAGATCACGCTCCATCTGGTGACTCTCCACAGAGACTTCAATCGCCTCAATCTTAACCCCTTGTTCTTCCAGATTTGCACGCAACTGTGATGCCTGTGCCTCAATTGCCGCCTTAACCGCTTCATTCTGTGTGGTGAACTCCGCTGTTACCATACCGCCTTTTGTCGTCAGTGATACATTAACTGTTCCAAGGCTTGCTGGATGAAGCTGTAATTCCATTTCGGTAAGATTTTCATTTTTTATAATCTTTACCATATCTGCAAGTTGCCTCATTATACTTTCTGTACTTTCAGAAGTAAACTTTGCAACGCCTTCTGCTGCTGCGGAATCACTTAGCCCATTTAATTGATTCTGAAAATTTTGTGTCATATTGTTCTGACCAAAATTTTTTGCATCCTTACCATTTTCACTGTCCTTGGGCTCTTTTCCAGCATCTTGTGCCTGTGATTTGGTATCAATCTTTGTCAAATCTTCCTGCTGATTCTCTGGAAGCTGGTCATACTGTTTTGTATCTTGATCTTTTGTGGTTGTATTATCCTCTTGAATAATAACTGGCCCTTCTGCAACCTGTTTCTGTGTTGTATCCTCAGTTAATGACTCTGCCAGATTTTCAAGTGCTTCCTCAGGAAGTATCTGTGCGTTCTGAAGTTGATTCTCAAGACTCTGCTGCCGCAACTCTTGTAATTTCTGTAACACTGCCTCAAGTTCTTGGCTAGTAAGACCTGTATTTTCAAGTAAGTTATCGACTTGTGTCCCCACCATTTCTTTGATATCTTGCAATGCAGTGTAAAGTTCTTCATTTGCAACAAGACCAATTGTTGAGTCCTCTCCTGCAACAGATGCAACAAGCTGTGCCATATTGTTAACATTGAGTAGATCAAAAGGCTGTAGTCCTAATTCTTCCATGCCACTCAAAAGCTCATCATCTGTAATTCCAAGCATCTCTTTGAGTTGTGCAATAATTTGTTCCAAAGCTTTTGTAATCTCATCTGTCGTTAGTTTCTCAGCAGATTCATCCATCTCGTCTGTCGCTTGTTCTAAGTTTTCTGTGTTTGCAGTTTCCTTTGTCTCAGATGTATTTTCTCTTGTCGATGTAGTATCTTGTGCTGACTCATTCTCCTTGGTAGTGGAAGCTGTCTTATCAGTCTGTTTTGTCTGACTTTTAGCATTGTCTGTCACAGACTGTTTTGATTGTTCTGACTTCTCAAGCTTTCGAGCTGTCTTATCAAACACTGCACCGAAGTCCTGTGTATTGTTTGCCGTATTCTGCGCTGACTTCTGCGTGTTCGCTGCTGCACTCAATGCAGGATTGACACCAAACGTAGCATTCTTTAAGGTCGTATCTGTCATTCTCATTCCTCCTTTCGCTTTCTGACATTGTAATTGTGTTTTGTATCTCCATATCATGGGATACAAAATATGCTACTTCTAATAAAAATTATAATAAAAGTTTTATAGAATTAATTGTACAATTTCACAATCAATTCTATATGGCTGAACTTTTACAAATTATATAACACATTTTGTATCCCGTGATGTAGAGCTTACATAACCACATAACATATATCGGTAAATTGTCAGAAAACTTTAGCAATTGTTTCTCAACTGCCTGGATTCATTATCTTGGTAATCCTTGCCGCCACAGCGGGGTCCATCTCACCCATAATACTGCCTCTTGTCGACGCTGGAAGATTTGAGAGAATATCTGCTGCCAAATCCAAATTATCTGTCATAGCCCCGAGAATGCTTGCCGCTTTTGCCGCATCCATATTGCTGTAAGTCGCGACATAATCCTTCATTTTGCCGCTCACTGCCTGCTCTTGGATTACTTGCTTATACAATGCCTCTGCCGTTGTAGGGTCCATTTCCTCATAGTACTCGCGATACGCCTCTGCCCCTGGCCCATTCTCTGCATAGACTACTTCTTCATAAAATTGTTCTTTTATCTGCTGGAACTTTACCTGATTATCCTCAAAAGTCTTTAATCGCTGTACTTCCGCTTTGAGTGCCTCTATCTGTTCAGAGTACGCCGCGTTTGTGTTCTGTAACTGTTCGAGTTTCTTCTCTTGCTCCGCAAGCTGGTCAACTGCCTCTTTGATACTATTGTATCCATTATATGATTTATCCTTAGTTGATTCTGTTCCAGTTTCTGTTGGAAGAATTTTGTTGATGACTGGTATATCTTTGAGCATTGGGGTCAGCACATTAGAACCAAATCCGCCAACATCCATCTTTACCAACAAACACAGTATTCCCAGCCATATCAAGATGATAAAGATCGTGACCACCACTACGGAAGCATTTGTGCCGTCTATCTGCTCATCTAATTCCCTCTCTTGATTTTCCAGCTCCTTTGCGCGCTTCTTAGCTTCCTTTTTCTGATTCTTCTGCTCCTGTCTAAACGCCTTCTGACTCTCTTTTAGTTGCTTAAGCTGCATCTCCGGTGCGTCGGGGCTTAAATTTTCGTCCTTACGTGCCATATCGCTAACCATGCCTTTCCATAGATTTTATCATACCAAATTTCGTAACTCACGAGCCTTTCATACTGTGTTCTTCCATCAGTTTCTGTCCGTAAGTATAGGAAGTCAACTGGTCAATCTCCTTACTCTCCGCTGCCAGTTCTTCCTTCATAAACTCCTCAAACGCATTTTCTTTGAGTTTTTCATGCGCTTTTCTCTCTTGCATGAGTTCTTGCAGCGCTGCTCTTGCCTTTTCGACCACCTTTGCTGCACGTGCTACCTGTTTCATCTGTTCCGCGATATATTCATCCATTTTTAAGACTGCCATCTTATTCTCACGGATCTTTCTCACATCAATCAATTCTGTGCGGAGCTTTACACCCTCCTGCATATAATAAACTTTTCTTGCGTGAAATTCATCCAATTTTTTCTTCTCGGCATCTAGCCGCATATTTGCCTCTGCAAACTCTTGTTTAGCCTTATTTTCAAGTTTTTCCTTTATGTCAAGAATTCCCTGCATTTTGTATCGGAAAACTGCCATTTGCTTACCACCCTTTTACTTTCCTGAAAAGTTTCTTACTGCTGAAACATTGCTTCCAACCGCTCAACTGTCTCCTCAAAGCTAAATTTCTCCTCAGTTGACTGTAGCAAATACTCATTCACTTCATCAATCTTATTGATTGCCCTGTCAATATTGGGATTACTTCCTCTCTTGTAGGCACCAATATTAATCAGATCCTCCGCCTCATTATAGGTTGCCATAATATTTTTGAGTTTTCCGGCAGCAGCTTTATGTCCGCCAGATGCAACCATTGACATACAACGCGAAATACTTTGTAACACATCGATTGCCGGATAATGATTCCTGTTTGCGAGTTTTCTCGTCAGCATAATATGTCCATCTAAAATACTTCTCGCTGTGTCTGTAATTGGCTCATTAAAGTCTTCACCTTCTACCAAAACCGTATACAGTCCTGTGATTGAGCCATTCTCTGAACAACCCGCACGCTCAAGAAGCTTTGGCATCTCAGAGTATACACTAGGCGGATATCCCCTTGTCACAGGAGGCTCCCCTGTCGCCAATCCAATTTCTCGTTGTGCCATTGAAAATCGTGTGAGGGAATCCATCATTAACAGAACATCTTTTCCCTGATCGCGGAAATACTCTGCAATCGCAGTTGCCGTTTTCGCTGCTTTATTTCGTTCCAGTGCTGGTCTGTCGGAAGTTGCCACCACCACAATAGAGCGACGCATACCTTCTTCTCCAAGATCGCGTTCTATAAACTCCCTTACCTCACGTCCACGCTCTCCAATCAGAGCAATCACGTTGATATCGGCCTTTGTATTGCGTGCAAACATCCCCATCAAAGTAGACTTTCCTACACCGGAACCTGCAAAAATTCCAATACGTTGCCCTTTTCCAACGGTAATTAATCCGTCTACTGCTTTTACACCAAGCGGTAGCACCTCACTAATAATCGTTCTACTCATAGGATCAGGCGGCGTTGCTTCCAGCGGATAGCGCTTGACAGTTGTCGGTTCTGGCACAAAACCATCGATGCATCTCCCTAATCCATCCAATGTTTTTCCCAGAAGGCTCTCACCCACCGACACGCTAAGCGGATAGTTCATATTCTCAACAATACAGCCCAAACCAATTCCTTCTGTATCCTCATAGGGCATAAGAAGTGTCTTCTTATCTTTAAAACCAACGACCTCTGCCAGAATGCCATGTTCCTTTTCAGAGTCTGTATAAATCTTACACATATCTCCAAGCTTTGCATCCGGCCCTGAAGATTCAATTGTAAGTCCCACCACATTTTCCACTTTTCCAAGCTTCTTAAAAAAGCTTTTGTTTACCACTGTCTGATATTTCTGAAAGGAAATATTCGTTTCCATGTTTCATCCCCTTTTATGGTTCATATGACAGAAGTCTTAGTTCTTCGTTGAGTGCTTCTAACTGTGTTCCAAGACTACAATCAAACACACCATTTCCTGTCTCTATCATACACTCATTTTTTCCAAGTGTGACATCCTCAAGAAGTTCTACGTTCTCAATTGCAATATTGGTTCCTTTGATTAACTCCTTTTTCTGCATACTTGCAAAAGGATAATCTTCTTTTGATACATGAATCAGATATGTGCTACCTGTCTCAATATTGCGCATTGTATTTTGAATCAAATATACAATTAACTCTCTGGAATTTTTAAGACTCACATGAAAAATATGCTCATAAATTCCTGTCAAAGTATCAATAAAAACTGGTTCCAACTCTTTAATCTTTTGTTGATATTCTTCCTCAATCGCTGCTATTTTCTGCTCAGCTTCTATCTGAACCTGTTCTCGTTCCGCTGCGACACTGTTGAGTCCGTCTCGATGTCCCTGTGCAAAACCATCATTCTGCCCCTGTTCAAAACCTTCCTGATATCCTTGGCTTCGCGCTTCCTCCATCATCTGAACTTTTGCTTGCTCAATCTCTGCAAGTGCTTCCTCGCGCATTTGTTCTATCTGCGCTTGCGCATCTGCAATCAACTCCTCCTGCATCTGACTAGAAGGCTGTGGTGGTGCAATTTCCTCTGAAAATCCACTTTCATCTGAGGCAAAACCACCTCCAAAGACATTCTCCTCACCATCGCGAATCAATTGTGATACTTCAACTGCACTGATACCTTCTGTAAATCCATCTGCAAAATCTGGTTCCTCACCGCATTCTCTTGCTAACTCAATTGCAAGTTCTCGCAGTCTTGCCTCTGCCCTTGCATTAGAATCGATAATTCTTGTATTTGCTGGGTCTACCATGACCCAACCCGATTTTAATACGCCACCATTAGACAACGATTTCGTCACCTCCACCTCTAGAAATAACGATCTCCGCAGAATCTTCAAGTTTTCTAATAATGTTTACAATCTTCTGCTGTGCTTCCTCAACATCCTTCATTCTGATAGGACCCATAAATTCCATATCTTCCTTAATCATCTCAGCAAGACGTTTTGACATATTGTTGAAAATCGCATTCTGCACTTCCTCTGTCGAACCTTTACATGCAATGGCAAGATCATTGTTATCAACATCTCTAAGCACACGCTGAATCGCACGGTCATCGAGCAGTAAGATATCCTCGAATACGAACATTTTCTTTCTGATCTCGTCTGCGAGTTCTGGTTCTTCCACTTCCAATGTCTCCATAATATGTTTTTCTGTTCCTCTGTCTACTGTGTTCAAAATATCTACTACAGCGTCCACACCACCGATAATGGTGTAATCCTGATTTACTAGAGAAGAAAGCTTTGATTCTAGTACACGCTCGACTTCCTTAATTACGTCTGGACTTGTTCTGTCCATCGTAGCGATACGTCTCGCCACCTCCGCCTGCTTTTCAGGTACTAATGCACCGAGAATTGTAGCCGCCTGTCCTGCGGACAAATAAGAGAGAATCAGTGCGATGGTCTGCGGATGCTCATCCTGTATAAAGTTCAACAGCTGAGATGCATCCGTTTTCTTGACAAACTCGAAAGGTTTTACTTGCAATGATGCTGTCAACTTGCCAATCACATCCATTGCTTTGTCAGCGCCAAGCGCTTTCTCCAAAAGTTCTTTCGCATAGCTAATACCGCCCTCTGCAATATATTGTTGCGCTAGACATACTTCGTAAAACTCATTGATTACCTTCTCTTTTACTTGTGGTGTAACGCTCTTGGTATTCGCAATCTCAAGTGTCAGGTCCTCGATTTCTTCTTCCTTTAAATGTTTAAATATCAGGGAAGATTTCTCAGGTCCGAGGGCAATCAATAAGATTGCCGCCTTCTGTATTCCCTTTAACTCTTCATTACTAGCCATTACTGGTTACCCCCAATCCTCATCAAGCCAGTTTCTTAAAAGTGTAGCAACTGCTTCTGGATTTTCCTCAACAAAGTTTTCTATTAGTTTTCTCGCTTCAGATTTCTGTTCTGTCTCAATGCCCTCAAGTTCATCCACATGCGACTGAAGCAAATCCTCCACTGCAAGTTCTTCCTCTTCTTCCACTTCCCTTCTGGTTCTCAGGCTCATAATTACCACAAATGCCAAAAGTGTAAGAATAATTACAATCAACACAATCTGTACAATATCTTTGAGCTCTATTGAAGACTGTATTGTATCGATAAACTGGATCTCTTCGTATGCCACAAAGCTTACATTTTTTGTTGGTATACCTGTTGCATTTGCTACCATACCAACTAAGTCTTCATCGATCTCAAGCTTCGTCTTGCCACTGTTTGCAAGTTTATATTCTTCCCATGAAATACCATCTAAAAATCCTTGAAGACGTACATCTTCCTCTCGAACAACACGGTATCTTACTGCTGCTACAGAGATAGAACTGTCATTATACACAATTTTTCCTGTAGCTTCTGTTGTCTTGATAATCTCCTCATTTGGAAGATAATCACTCTTTCGCTCATATGTACTATTTCTAGTTCCTGACGACTCATCAATCATATAGTCTGTCTCTGAATTGGAATCTGTTCCAGGTACTCCACTCAGACCATCTGTCGCATTCGACTGATATACTTCCTCGTGTGCCAGTAACCCTTGATCATGTTCGTCATCTGGTGTTGAATAATTGTGCTGTGTGATTTCCTTCTGTGAAAAATCCATCGCAATATTAGTTCCCACTTCAATCTGATTGAACTCATTTGTTCCTAAAAGTACCTGTCGAACTTCATTTTTAATTAGACTCTCTGCTTCCTGTTTGAGCATCATCATATTATCAGCTTTTTCAATTGTAGAATAGCTTTGCTCTATCGGAAACCAAATCTTTCCATTTACATCTGTGATGGTCACATTGTCTGTTGTCGGATTTCCGAGTGCTGTTGCAATATATCTTGCAACGGCTGCCGCATTCTCCTCATCAAAAGGAATGCCTTCATTGAAATCTAAAAGAACACTTGCATAAGTTTCACGATTTTGTGCAATAAGTGTACCGTTATCATCAGGAATGGTCAACTGACAAGAAGCTGTCTTAACGGCCTTTAAGCTTGCCACATCTTCTTCAATTTGTCCCTCGATAAAAAGTTTATACCGTTTTTGCTTGTCGGCCTCTGTTGTAGAAAAACTTCCATTAAGCACATCATCAATTGTGTATCCTGCTGTTGGAATGTTGTTAGAACCAAGTAATAAGTTTGCATCTGACTGCTGTGTGCTCACAATGTCAAAGTGTAGACCATCTGACGAAACTTTATAGTCAAGCCCTTGTCCTTCCAACAATTCCTTGACTGCTGCCGCCTCTTTCGTGGACTCTGCATTCACAATATTTACATACTGTTTTCTTGTAAACACTACCACCAATATTGTGATGGCAAGCAAAATTACTACTCCAATTCCAATAATCAGTGTTTTCTGCTTTGGCTGAAATTTATTCCACCATTCTTTGATTCGCTCTAATAGCTTTTTCCCAAAATCTAATACCTTGTCAACCATGTCAAGTGTCTCCTTCTCCCAAAATTCCCCTGTAATCCTTTACCGGTAATCCATCACAACCAACTCATTAGATTTGAATCTGCATGATCTCCTTATATGCTTCCAAAAGCTTATCGCGGAGTGCAACTGTATAATCGAGTGCTGTCTGTGCCTTTCCGACTGCAATTGTCAAATCATGTGTGTTCTCTGAGATTCCCATTGACCACTTTAGCACCTCATTCTCCTGATTTGATAACAGTTCGTTTGTATTATTGATGTTGCTCACTGCCGCATCTAAAAACGAACCAAACAAGTTGCTCTTTGTCCCCTCATTTTCAGTGTTTGTACCATACAAGGCATTTTTTGCTGTATCCGAACTAACCTTGTACAGATCATTAATATCCTTCGCCGCTGTTATTGTCATTGTTCTTTCCCCCTAACTCCCATTCACCCACTTTCGCGAGCGTTTAATCAAGATTATACTCTCCTTAACAATAAATCCTTAGAAATTCATTTGTAACCCTTTGCTTGCCATTGCCTTTGTCGCTTCAAAAGCCGCTTGGTTCGCTTCATAACCCCTACTTGCGTCAATCATATTTGTCATCTCTGTAATAACATTTACATTTGGATAATGTACATATCCGTTCTCATCTGCATCTGGATGCTCTGGATCGTAAGCCATCACATCTTCCGTCCATGTATCCTCATACAGTCCCCCCACTTTTACCCCTGTTCCTGGGCTCGTCAGTTCTGCTGAATTCGTAGCTCCAAGTGGTCTGCCACTTAGATTGCTAAAAGCAGTGTCCAACATATGTGAAAACTTCCTGTTCTTTGTATCTGTCTTTTCTTGGAAGGTAACCACTTTTCTCACATATGGTGTACCATCTTCTGTCCTTGTCGAATGTGCATTCGCCATATTCTGTGAGATAATATCCATACGGTATCTCTCAGCAGACATTCCTGAAGCACTGATATCAAACGAATCAAAGATTCCCATTTAACTACCTCCTATTTCGTCACTGATTTCAACTGCGAAAAATTCTTATTCAACAGTTCCATCATACCATTGTATTTAATCTGATTTTTTGCCAGAATCGCATTCTCATTGTTGATATCCACATTATTTCCATCATATCGGAATGATAAATCTGCATAATCTGTGTAAATTTCTGGGGTCAGCGCCTCCAAATCTAGGTTTTTTACTCTCGCATCTACAGAGTCTTGGGTTGCTCTTGCAAATGCATGCTTTAGTTCTGTCTCAAAGCGAATATCTTTTCTCTTATAGTTGGGAGTATTCACATTTGCAATATTATGATTGATAATATCGTTTCTTGTTGAAGCTGCATCCAGTGAAGTTCCCAAAACATTAATGTAGTCAAATACACCTGAGTTGTTTAACATCTTTACTCCTCCTTTTTATATTCTAATTCTATGTAAACCAATTACCCTTTAAATGGATTTACATAATATATCGTCTTTCTTACTCTATTATAGATTATTTTCAGAATATTTCAAGTATTTTTTTTATTATTTTGCAATATTATGTGAATTTGTTTTGTTTCATTATGTAAATTCATTATTTTAATCTTAAAATTAAAAAAAGACCTATCTTTTCCTGATAAATACGTAAGATAAGTCTTTTTTATATTATGTTGATACAATTTAAATTATTTCTGCAATTTTAAATGATTATTTGTTTAGTTGTCGTTTTAACGCTTCTACTTCCTCAAACACAACATCATTGAGCACTTTGATATATGTCCCTTTCATACCGGAAGAACGTGACTCAATCACACCTGCGCTCTCAAACTTGCGCAGTGCATTTACAATGACACTTCTTGTAATACCCACACGGTCTGCAATCTTGCTGGCAACCAAAATCCCCTCTGTGCCATTCAGCTCATCAAAGATATGCGTAATCGCTTCCATTTCAGAAAAAGATAATGTGGAAATTGCAGATTTCACAACTGCAATCTTGCGGCTCTCCTCCGCATTCTCCTCGCTCACAGCACGAAGCATCTCAAGTCCAACTACAGTTACACCATACTCACACAAAATAATATCATCAATGTCATACTGCTCATTGCACTTGTATATAAATAAAGTTCCCAGACGCTCCCCTGCAATCTCAATCGGTGTGATGACTGCCTGATATTTGCGAATATCCTCACTCTCAAAACCCAATGTTGCAAGATTTACATTTTCCTTTGTGGAAAGCACTCCCAGAAGTCTTTCATTTAACATAGGGTCAATAAATCCCCCCACATTATCCTCTACAAGCTCTTTTAATTCGTCTACGCCCTCGCAGTTTCCAATACCTAATACTTTGCCTTTTTTGCTGATCACTAACACATTAGAATCCACAATATCCCGGATTACCTTGCAGATATCATTAAAAACCACTTTACTAGAATTATTATTGTGTAAAAGTTTTCCTATTTTTCTTGTTTTATCTAACAATTGTACACTACCCATAGCAAACCTCCAAGTCCCTTTATTGTCTGCAGCTAACATGAACTTCTGCAATTTCTCCGTAAATAAGCCCTATTGATACTAAAATTTTAACATACGTATCTTTATTTTTCAATAGTTTCAGACAATAATTCAATAATACTTTACTATTTCTTTTAATTTTTATAATATGAAAAATATTGAAACTATTTCAATAACAAGTATAAATATAATCAGAACGAAAAGATACTCTTTACTACCAGTTTTAGCAGCATAGTTCCTCTCCGCATTTGTGTGCAATCGAGTAGGAAAGGTTTATCTTTCCTACTCGCGCGCCGGGCACCCGTCAGCGAACCGATAAATCGGTTTGATGACGGGTGCCCGTGTGTATAAAAACTCTGGCATAAAAAACTTATGCCAGAGTTTTTATACGCAGCCCCATACAAAGAAATATGCCGCTAAGGCGCCACATCAATATCCTCTATCTTTTTGACAAAACCACATTGTTCCTCTGCACAAACAAGCTTATTTCCCTTAATCAGCATAATACCGCCACATCGCTCACATCTTTCTTTAGAAGGTTTTTGCCATACCATAAAGTCACATTCTGGTATGGCCTCACAACCATAATATCTCCTGCCTTTTTTCGTCTTTCTAATAACGACTTCCTTGCCACACTTTGGACAGGGTACACCAATTTTCTCAAAGTAGGGTTTTGTGTTTTTGCATTCTGGAAATCCGGGGCAAGCAAGAAACTTGCCGTGTGGTCCATATTTAATAACCATATTCCTGCCGCACACATCACATAGCTCATCTGATACTTCGTCAGCAATTTCTACCTCGTCTAGCTCTTTCTCTGCTTTCTTCACTGCCTCATCCAAATCGGGATAAAAATTTCCTACAACTGTTTTCCAGCCAATTGCACCATCTTCCACCTTATCAAGCAACGCTTCAAGATTGGCTGTAAAATTTACATCCACAATTGATGGAAATGCGTCTTTCATCATATTATTAACAACTTCCCCCAACTCAGAAACATAGAGATTTTTGTCTTCTTTTACCACATAACGCCTTGCCATAATTGTAGTGATTGTCGGCGCATAGGTACTCGGACGTCCAATTCCAAGCTCCTCGAGCGCTCTTACAAGTGACGCCTCTGTATAGTGTGGTGGCGGTTGTGTAAAGTGCTGTTTGGGATCTAGTGACTCCAAAGAAAGCGAAGTCTCTTTTGTGATATCTTTCACTAGTGTATTGGACACTGCTTTTTCTTCATCTGCTTCTTTATAAACACTCATAAAGCCATCAAAATGCAGTTTAGATGCCGACACAGAAAAATGATGTCCTCCTGCGTCAATCTTTACAGAAGTTGTCTCAAACTTTGCGGGTGTCATCCGACTTGCAGTAAAGCGTTTCCAAATAAGCTGATACAGACGAAACTGATCGCGACTTAAAGACTCCTTTAAATCCGCAGGGGTATTGTTAATATCCGTTGGACGTATTGCCTCATGTGCATCTTGTATTTTTTGATCTTTTTTCTTTTCTGTCACAGTTTCTGCTGCATATGCATCTCCATAGTTTTTGACAATATATTCTTTGGAGGAAATAGCAGCCTCGTCTGAAACTCTAGTCGAATCTGTTCGCAAATAAGTGATGATACCGACCGTTCCCTGTCCCTTCAGTTCCACACCTTCATAGAGTTGCTGCGCAAGGCGCATTGTTTTCTGCGTTGAGAAATTCAATGTCTTGCTCGCCTCCTGCTGCAATGTTGACGTTGTAAAAGGTAATGGTGCTTTCTTGACACGCTCTCCTTTTTTTATATCTGTAACTGCAAAATGCGCCCCTTCCAATTCTTTTAAAATTTTATCCATTTCTTCCTTAGAAGAAATCTCCGTTTTTTTCTCCCCTGTCCCATGGTACTTTGCTATAAGGGATTTTTTCTCTCCTTTTATTTTTAACGCAGCCTCCAAAGTCCAGTATTCTTCTGGAATAAACGCATTAATCTCATCCTCTCTGTCACAGATAATACGCAGCGCTACCGATTGTACTCTTCCTGCACTCAAACCTCTCTTGATTTTTGCCCATAGAAGTGGAGAAATTCGATATCCCACCATTCTATCAAGCATACGTCGCGCTTGCTGTGCATCGACCAGGCTCATATCAATCTCCCTCGGATTTTTTAAGGATTCCTTTACCGCATTCTTTGTGATTTCATTAAAAGTGATGCGATATACCTTTTTGTCCTCCAATTTTAGAGCGATATACAAATGCCAAGAGATTGCTTCCCCCTCACGGTCAGGGTCAGTTGCAAGATAAACTTTATCAGCCTTCTTTACTTCCCTGCGAAGCTTTGCTAAAATATCTCCTTTTCCACGAATAGTTATATATTTCGGTTCGTAATCATTTTCTGCATCAAATCCCAGCTGGCTTTTGGGCATATCGCGCACATGACCATTGCTCGCCAATACCTCATAATTTGCACCCAGAAATTTTTTAATTGTCTTTACTTTCGCGGGTGACTCAACGATCACCAAATACTTTGCCATACTGTTACCTCTTAAATTTATATTGTTTGACTTACGTTCACCACTATAACCTAATTTTTATCATGTGGCAAGTAATATTTTCTAAAATTTGTCAAATATTTTATGCCCCTTTGTCAAATTTTTCTATATTGCCTATTTTCACTGACAACTAATCCTTTTAGCTCAAGTTCTACAAGACCTTGACAAATCTGAGGTATCGAAAGTGCTTTTTTCTTGTCTCTTAACCGCGAAACAATTACATCTTGTGTTATTGGTAAAACATCTAAAATCGCATAGAGTTCTTTGGTTGTCGACGAAAGTTTTCTAATAATATCATTCTTGTCGTTTTCTTCTTTTTCTAATGGGTTATTTGCTTTTTGTAATCGTGTTTCCCAGTGCATATCCTCAATAATATCTTCTGGCGTAGTCGCAATTGCAGCTCCTTGTCGCAAAAGTCGATTGCATCCCATACTAAGACTATCTGTACACCTTCCCGGCACAATATACACTTCCCTCCCCTGTTCTAAGGCCATGTCCACCGTAATCAAACTGCCGCTCTTTTCACGAGCCTCCACAACTAGCACTACATCTGAAAGTGCACTGATAATACGATTTCTTGGCGGAAACAACATTGGTCTTGGCTCCATCTGCGGCGGATACTCTGACAGCACACCTCCTTGCTCTAAAAGTTGATAATAAAGCTTCTCATTGACTTTAGGATACACAACATCAACGCCACAGCCAAGCACTGCGTAGGAATTACCTTTCGCAGCTAGAGCAGCTTTCTGGCCGATACCATCTATTCCCTGCGCCATTCCGCTTATCACATTAATACCATGGGTCGCAAATACAGTCGCAAAGTTTTCAGCCATATATCTACCATACGCACTACACTTTCTGGCTCCAATTATCGCGACTGCCGGAACATCTTTTGACGGAAGCTTTCCTTTGTAAAAAATACCAAAAGGCGGGTCTGAAATATTCACAAGTTTTTTGGGAAAATCCGAATCCTCACAGTATGTATATTGAATCCCCAATTGTTTTATATAATTCCAAACTTTCTGTGGCGTATATCTCTTTCTATGTTGACAGAAACGCGCACAGCCTTTTAGCCCCATAATGGCAGCGAGTTGTTCTTCTTCCATATTATAAATGTTTTGAATACTGCCAGCCACTCTAAGAAGCTTATATTTTGTATCACTTGTAATCCAGTAGATTGTATCAAGCCAACATGCATACTGTTTTTGTTGTATAATTTCTTCTTTATTCTCCTTCATAATTCCCCTAAAAATTACTAATTCCAATATTTATGATCATTCATTCTATAACAGATTGCCTCACTAAGATGTCCTACAAGAATATCTTCCTTTTCATCTAAATCGGCGATTGTTCGCGCTACCTTTATAATCTTATGATATGCACGTGCAGACAAATTCATCCTGGTAAATACTTCCTCCATCATTTCTTGTGTTTCTGTGTCTAATTTACAATATGTCTTAATATCGCCCGGTCGTAGCTCCGCATTAAATTGATAGCTTGTCCCCTTGTAACGGTATTCCTGACGTGCTCTTGCC
This sequence comes from uncultured Lachnospiraceae bacterium, assembly GCA_910583965.1. Lineage (GTDB taxonomy): Bacteria > Bacillota > Clostridia > Lachnospirales > Lachnospiraceae > COE1. The sequence continues at coordinate 12,633 of CAJUAE010000006.1, read as the reverse complement.
TCCAAGACACGCTGCTTAATCGCAGCACTGCTTTCATTGTGCATCTCTGCAGACAATTGCTGAATTTCTACTCTTGGCGCTTCTGTAACCACATCAATGCGGTCAAGAATTGGCCCTGATATTCTGGAAAGATACTTTTTAATCTCCGACTCTGAACATCTGCATCGATTCCGATCTGGAAAATGACCACAAGGACAAGGGTTCATCGCTGCCACCAACATAAAATCCGCTGGATAAACAAAACTGCCATAGGTTCTGGCAATGTGGATACGCTTGTCCTCAAGAGGTTGTCGAAGTATCTCAATCGTACTGTGACGAAATTCCGGTAGCTCGTCCATAAATAAAACACCTCTATGTGCTAGTGAAATGACGCCGGGCCTGGGAATTCGCCCGCCGCCTGCAAGTGCCTGCTCCGAGATTGTATGATGCGGGTCCAAAAATGGCCTTTTTGTAATAAGTGCCTTTTTGTTATCTAGCTGCCCTGCAACACTATAAATCGTAGAAACTTCCAGACTTTCATCCATTGATAAATCCGGCAAAATTGTTGATATTCTTTTGGCAATCATAGTCTTACCTGAGCCTGGCGGCCCCACCATCAGTATATGGTGAAATCCAGCCGCTGCAACTTCCACTGCGCGTTTTATGGATTCCTGACCATTTACTTCCGCAAAATCTACGTCTGTAATTGTATCTTCCAAACTTTCTATCAATGTCTGTTTGGCAGGCGCTATTCTCTGCGCCTTGCGCTCGTCAACTTCCCTAAGATATTCTATGGTTTCATGAAGCGTTCTTACACCAATAATCTCAATACCGCCAATTACAGCGCCTTCTTTAACATTTTCTGTTGGCACAACACATCGTATCATATTCTCCTGTTTTGCTCTTTGCACAATAGGCAGTATGCCTCTTACAGTGCGCACTTCCCCATCCAGACCAAGCTCCCCTATTATTAAGGTGTCCTTAATCCCCTCTTTTGGTATCAATCCCAAAGACACCAGAATGCCAATTGCAATCGGCAAATCATAAGAAGCGCCTTCTTTGCGCATCTCTGCTGGAGATATATTGACTATAATTCGCACTGGTGGGATTTCTACAGAAACATTTTTTAGTGCTACCCGGACACGCTCCTTTGCTTCTCGCACTTCATTGTTTAACTGTCCTACCATCTCAAAACCAGGCATACCCTTCGACACGTCAACCTCGACTGCTGCAAATACACTCTCAATACCACGGACAGCACCTGTTATCACTCTGCTATACATCCTCTACTCCTTTGTCTATATTGTACTTCGTCATATATACCATAGGCTGTCTGTAATTACAATGTAAATGTAAAAAATAGCACTCGAAATGTAAAAAATAGCGCACTTTAACACAGATTTTCTGCTTCTAGGCCTGCCTTTAATTTTCCCAAAGCTTTCTTTTCTATTCTTGATACATAACTTCTAGAAATGCCCAAAAGCTTTCCAATATCGCGCTGTGTCATCTCCTTACCCGTAAAACTTGTTCCCAGAATCCCATACCGCATACGAATAATCTCTTGTTCTCTATTGTCAAGTTTTTCTTCTATCAGGCGGTGTAGACATCTAAGTTTTGCCACCATATCCATGTCTTCCACAATATCGCGCTGTTCCTGTTCACAGACATCAATCAGATTGATTTCGTTTCCCTCTTTGTCAGTGCCAATTGGTTCATATAAGGATACTTCCCGTGTAACTTTTTTTCTTGCCCGAAACATCATCAACAGCTCATTGTCTATACATTTTGCAGCATATGTAGCAAGCCGGCTTCCTTTCTCTGGCTTAAAGGTATTTACTGCCTTGATAAGTCCTATGGTGCCGATGGATATCAAATCCTCCATATCTTCCCCGCACCCCATGTATTTCTTGGACACATGTGCCACCAGACGCAGATTTCTTTCTATCAAAATCTGCCTTGCCTTATGGGCCGCTTCCAAATCCTCGCCGTTCATTTCTTCCAGATATTCGGTCTCCTCCTTGGCAGATAAAGGTTGCTCAAAGGTCTTCAAGAAATGCCCCCAGGACTCATTTATTTTATTGTATGACCTGTATGCGATTTAAGTGCCTTTCCAAATAAAAAAAGTAATTTAACACAGAAAAGACAAGCAAAATGCCTGTCTTTTCTTACAAAAACTCCCTGATTTCCAGCGTAAGTTTTTCCTCAATATTAATTAATCTTTTTGCAATGTCTTTTGCTTTTTCCTCCGCTGCCTTGTACTCATTCAGATATTTTCGCAAAAATTTAATTCCCATATTACAGCCGTCTGTCATCAAATCAGCAATCGTGTGATCAGATTCTTTCATTACTAATTTTACATTGGTCTTTATCCACGACATTCCTTTTGCCATAATACTAGGTTCTTTACCGTCATCATGATATTCTTTTTGTTCCTTGCAATCCCTGTCATTTTTTCTTCCAATTCTGCAATTTTCTGATTCGTCTGAAACAATGCATTGATTACAGATAACAACAATGCTCCAATTAGAAGTGCAAACGCATACCCCAATACAATTCCCTCAACTGCCCCAACATAAAGTTCTATAAACAGACAAATTAGCTCGATTATTGTGACAATTTTAAACATTCTGCGAATTTTCTGATAGTGTTCAATGTTAGAAGCCAAATCTGTATAGAGTGTAAATGCTCCTTCTGATGTCTTCTTTCGCAGTATCACCCAATAGCCCCATGTCTGTACAATCTGAATTCCTGCATCCTGCATTAGCTCTCGATAATCCTCACTGATAGAAAATAATTTGTCTCCAAAGTCAACGCGATAAGTATACGCTCCTTTTTCACAGGCAGAAAATTGATAAATCCCCCCAAAAAATGATTCCATTGCCCAACCATCTGCTGCCATTTGATTTAACCACTTTTCCTCCGCTTCCTTATCAAGATAAATACGAAATTTAATCATCTTTTTCTTCCCCCTCTTTCATTAAATCTGCATTTCTTAACAGCTCCTCCAATCGCTGACGCTCTATCTCAAAAACTTTTTTTCCCAAATCTGAAATGACGTACTCTTTCTTTTTTCGAGATTCTGTATCAATACTATAAATATCAATCCAACCCTTTTTTAAGAGAGTCTGTATTGCACCATATAAAGTTCCAGCCCCCAATACCACGCGACCGCCAGTCAACTGTTCTACTTCCTGAATAATACCATATCCATGATTTGGTTTTCTAAGTGTCAAAAGAATATAGTATACTGCCTCCGTCAACGGATTTTCCTGTTCTATCATAAAACTTGTCGTACCTCCTTTCACAACATAAAGTTGCTTTTCATATCATTACTCGATATATCGTGCGGTGATATATCGTATTTTAATATATCACCGCACGATATATTTGTCAAGAGGTTTTATTTTCTTTTTTACACATATGTTGAAAGTTCGTCAGCTTCTACTGACAAAATTTCAGTTGAACCCGCGTGCAGTCGAGTAGGGAAGGTTACTTTTTCTACTCGCCGCGCGGGGTGCGTGCAGCAAAGCTGCTAAATTCCTTACGCACCCCTGTGCATAAAAAAAGGGCCTAAGCCCTTAAAAATGCTGTGTAACCACGCACAGCCTCGTACACATCCGCCTTGCTAACCGCCTCATAGGGCGCATGCATATTTATCACAGACACGCCACTATCAATCACGTTCATGCCATATTTTGCCATATCTTGCGCAATCGTTCCGCCACCGCCTGCGTCAACCTTTCCCAACTCTGAAAACTGATACATCACATCTGCGTCATCCATAATCTTTCTAATTCTTGCCACAAACTCTGCGTTGGCATCACTAGCCCCGCTCTTTCCACGTGAACCTGTATATTTGTTAAAAGCAAGTCCTTTTGCCAAAAATGCAGCGTTATTTTTCTCAAACACAGATGCATATAACGGATCATATCCTGCGCTGACATCGGAGGATAACATCTTGGAATTTGCCAATGCACGATGGACAAGAAGCTGGGAATCTTTTTCTGTGGCAGCGACAAGTTCTGCTACTGTATTCTCAAAAAACCAAGAATCCGCTCCAGTTGCCCCTACATTTCCAATCTCCTCTTTATCAACTAAAAGACAGCAAAGAGTAGACTCTGTAATTTCCTCTGCCACATTCATCATTGCAAAAACAGATGTAAATGCACATACTCTATCATCATGACCATAAGCAAGAATCATACTCCTATCTAACCCCAAATCTCTTGCTTTTCCCGCAGGCACAATTTCTAGCTCTGCTGAGAGTAAGTCTTCCTCCTCAATATCATAGAAATCTACAAGAATTTTTAAAATATTCGTCTTAATTGTTTCTTTTTCCTCTTGTTCTAATGTCTCATCCTGTTCTAGCGGGCAATTGCCAATTAACAAATCAAGATTCTCCCCTTGGATAACCTCCGTCGCTTTTTCTGTCATCTGCTTTTGTGCCAAATGTATCAGCAAATCCGTGATAACAAACACAGGTTCTTCCTCTTTCTCACCAATGCAAATCGGAATTATTGTACCATCTTTTTTGGCAACTACACCATGAATTGCCAGCGGGATTGTTGTCCATTGATATTTTTTAATGCCACCATAATAATGTGTATCAAAATAGGCAAAACCCTCTTTTTCATAAAGCGGCTTTTGTTTGATATCAATTCTTGGTGAATCAATATGTGCACCAAGAATATTCATTCCCTCAGACAATGGTTTTCTACCAATCTGAAAAAGCGCAATGCTTTTGTCCATCTGTACTGCATAAAATTTATCCCCTGCCTTAATTGGTGTACCCTCTTTCAATGTGCAGTACAACTCGCGATATCCCTTTTTTTGAGCCATCTCAATCACGCGAGTCACACATTCACGCTCTGTTTTTCCATGATTCAAACAGTCCTTATACTGCTCGCAAGTCTCCTGTACTTTCTTTTTTTCTTCATTTGTGTACTTAAGCCACAGATTGTCCTTTTTCATTTCCTATATACCTTCCTCACTGTTTTAATATGAAAACTTGTGTGCTTGCTCTGCCAATTCTCCTGCCAACACAGACAAATTTTGAGCCATACTTGTAATATTTGTAATAACATTGTTCTGTGTTTCCACAGATGCCAATACTTCTTCACTGCCCGCCGCATTCTCCTCGGAAGTCGCCGATATCCCATCAATCATTTCCACAATCACTTGCTTGCTTCCTGTCATGTTCATACTGGACTCATAAAGCGTGATAACACTTGACTGTACACTCTCAAGGCACTGCTCAATTTGCACAAAATTCTCTTTGGTATCATCTACACTTTTTTCCTGCTCTTGAAAAATCTGCTCCATATTTTCCATATTTTTAGTTGCATCTGCAGTTTTCTCCAAAAGTTCTTGAATAATTGTACCGATTTCGTTTGTCAGACTGTTTGTTTCTTCAGCAAGTCCTCGAATCTCCTCCGCCACAACAGCAAAGCCTCTCCCTGCCTCGCCTGCTCTTGCCGCTTCTATCGCTGCATTTAAAGAAAGCAGATTCGTCTGGTCTGCAATGCCATTAATCTTCTGACTTGTCGCCTCAATTTTCTGGGCCTGTTCATTATTCTGTTGCATTGCCATCCGCACACTTACAATGCTTTCCCGACTTTTTCCTGTCTTGTCCATCAAATCTCTTATTGCAGTAAGCCCATTATTTTTTACTTGGTCCATCTCTCTGGCATTATTTTTGAGATTCTCAGTATCACTAATATTTTGTACTATTAGCGCATCTAACTTTGCAACTTCATTGGTGCTGGTAGTCGCTTCGCCTGCCTGCGACATTGCTGCTCTGCTAAGGTCATTCATTGTTGCGCTAATCTCATCCGATGAATGTTTAATCTGTGTTGTGTGTTCTGCCAACGCACCTGCATTTTCTGACAGCGCACCTGCCGTCTGATCAATTTGTTTCACAATGTCCCGCAAATTATCATACATTAAAATAATATTTCTGCTAATACTTCCAATCTCATCTGTCCTTGTATACATAGCACGAATGTCTGCCATCTGTCCTTCTGTCAAATCATAGCGCGCAATCCTGTGAATTTCTGACACTGTTTTTTTGAGTGGCTTCACCAGCAAAAATTCCATAAAAACAGCCAAGATAACCAATGAAATAATTCCTACAGTAATACTTACCATTGTTGCTGTTTTAACAGTCCCCATTATTTCCGCTCTTGCTTCTGCCATCGAAATACCAGAAACCTTCAACACTTCTTTCTCCATCATTTTACATGCTACTACATTATTAATCGTAAAAGCAATTGTAAGTACAACAAACATCAAAACACTGATTGTCACTATAATAGAGACTTTTCTGTATTTTTTATTTTCCATATGTATGATTCCCCCTATTACAAATTCCTATAATACGAGTATAATTTATTTTTTCTTTAATTTCAAGTTATTTCCTTTCTGGCAGCTGAACCAATATAATCGCAGCAAATGCAAGTACACAACCTAACAATTCTCTTGTAGTAAGTGTTTGATGAAGCAACAGCCATCCAGCCAACACAGAAATTACAGATTCCAGACTTAAAATCAGACAGGCGGCAGTAGGATTCATACCTTTTTGTCCAATAATTTGGAATGTATAGCCAACTCCGCTCGAAAGTGCTCCTGCATATACGATTGGGAGCCATGCTGCAAAAATATCTGACAAGTGTGGCTGTTCCAATAATAGCATCATAATCCCCCCAAGCACCACATTCGTAAACGTCTGCACACAAGAGAGCTTCACACCATCTACCAGCGGTGAGAAGTGATCCACAACCAGAATATGTACTGCAAAAACAGCAGCACATCCCAACATATAGATATCACCCTTCTGCAACTGAAAATCTCCTTTTGTAATACACAATAAATAGAGTCCCAGCGACGCAAGTGCGACTGCAATCCACACTTTTAACCCTGTTTTCTTTTTGAGAAATATTCCAAAAACGGGCACAAGCACAAGATACATTGCTGTGATAAATCCTGCTTTTCCTACGGTTGTATATTTTACACCAAACTGCTGTAATGTGCTCGCAGTAAAAAGACAAATACCGCAACAGATACCACCAATCACCAATGCTTTTTTATTTTCCTTTTGATGACACGCCTCTGTATCCCTTTTTTTACGCCCCTTATTCATAAATATAGCACATGGTATAAGAACTGCCAGCGCAACTATATTTCGCACTGCAATAAAAGTGTAGGGTCCCACATAATCCATTCCTACACTCTGCGCAACAAATGCAACTCCCCATACTGTAGCTGCCATAAATAAAATTAAAGACTGTCGAACGACAAACTTATTCATAATCTTTCGTACTCCTTATATCATCTTTCATTTAATACGTGTCTTTCAACAACTTTTCTGATAGCGTTAACACACGCAGAAGTTTTTTCCGGCTGAGATAACTAACCTGTTAATCATACCATAGTTAACAAGAGATTGCTATCAAAAAAATATCTCACACCGAAGCAGTCGCCTCCTTGGCATGAGATATCCCAACTTTTAAATTTTCTATGTTAGCCAGATATATTTTTAAAATTACCTTCCATTGTGATAAAAAACTGCCCTGCCATATCACACCGTTTAAAAATCATCAATTATTGGCACATCCTCCTCGAAAGTTTCTTCTCCAAGCTCATTAATTGTTGTATTTCCTGCTTTTCCATACTGATATAGCTGGTCTAAAAACTCAATTGCCGCACGAATTTTTGTGCGTAGTAGATAGCCGCCAGCCTGTGTAGATGCTGCTAGTGCAGCAGCAGACAAATTTGGCGTCCATCCATAAGCTTTTCCATGAAAATCTTGTATTTTGCATAATACTTCGTTGATTTCTTCTTTTGTCAACGGCACTAATTGTGGTGCTCGCACCAGCAAATCCAAAACTGTCTTGGCAGGTTCTTGTTCCTCTGGATAAATTTCCGCAAGATTTTCATACTCATGTTTGCCATCAATAACATCTTCCACATAGGAAGCGCTGAGCGCAAAGATACTAAATGTGTTCTCTGGACATAACTCTGGCAGCAAAAATTGCGCCATATTGCGATAGGCATTCAAACGCGCTTTTTTGCCCAACCGTCCCATAAGTTCTGTCTCATCAATCAAAATCACCCATCCATGATATTTCATCTGCGTAAACAAATGACTCATAAAAGAAAGATAATCCCCACAATGCTTTGTCTTAGAAAACGTCTCATTGTATTTGACTGGCTGGTTAAAAATGCGCCGATAAATCTTTTTTAATGATGCATTTGCAACAAAATCCCCCTCTAAATCTGCCTGTAACAGAAACTTTTCGTCTGGGTCTTCTGTGTTGAGATAAGAACGAAACAAATAATACAGCTTATCTGTTTTTAAATGCTTTAACGCATAGAGAAGCATCTCATTTGCTATGGGTGTATTGGCAGATACACCATCAAGTTCATGCAGAAATCCTGACTGTTCTCGCATAGGCAGATACGTGTTTTGTATCAATTTCTGATATACCAAATACAGCTTATCCATTGGTGTTTCCTTATTTAACGACAGATAGGAAACGACCATATTATTGGAATGCGCAAGATGAAAAACAGTGTTTAAAAGATGTGTTTTTCCTTCCCCATACTTTCCGCAAATAACCATTCCGCTTGATTTTCCCTGTTCACATACTTGGTCGAGACGCTCTGAGATTTCTTTCATAATTTTAGGACGCGCCTCAGAGAAATATTGGCCTACAGCACGAGAAGGAACCCCCGACCGCAACGCCTCAATCATATGTCTTGCTTCCACATCATACATCTGCACTCACCTCCTGCATTGCGTTTATAATCATCTGTGGAATCCCCACTGCCCCTGTGCGTGCACGCTCTACAATCTCCACTGCATCTTCTGGTTCTAACATTCTTATAGCAGTGTTGTCTTCCTTCGCCATGCTCTTAGCGAGCGCAATAATTATATCTGACGTATATTCCTGTATTGCTAAACGGTCCATATCAACCATATCAGAAAACCGATTAAAACGCTCGCCAACAATCTCATTCTGAATGCGCATCCATAATGCCTGATAAGATTTCACGCCAGCATTTTCATTGTCGAATAGTTCCCGATCAAAGGCATACACAAACATAATGTGATGCATACTGTCAATGTCGTCAATTAACTGTCGAATACTTTCATAAGTATCCTCTCGTTTCACTTTTGTATAGTGCACTAACTCCAGACTAGAGCGGCTGGTGAGAATCTCCATGTCATCCACAGTGACAAACAAGCCAGAATATCCACCCATACGAATCAGCTCCGCCAAAGAACGCAGCATATGTCTCGCATTATATTTTGTGATGCGACTCGGATAAAAGTCCAGTGCCCGAAGCTGCGAAAGTTTAATCGAACGATCTCCCTTTAACCACGAAAGCAACAACTCTTTATTTTGTTCCTCCAAAACAGGATATCCCAAAATGCTTCCTGTAAGCATACTACATGCAAGGGCAAAATTATTGTCCATCAAAGGATTATCCAAAAAAATATTACGAAGTAATGTGCGAATTTCCCTCTTAGTAATTGCATCTCCTGAACCATTCTGGGATAAATAATCAATAAATCGCATTCCTTCTGGAATATCTTGATAAGAAAATCCCATCTCTTGAATTAAATAGTGGCTGACCGCCTCCAAACAGTCCATAATATCACACTGTTCAAGAATTTCCACATAAATATCCTTGAAATCATGCAACCAAATTTCTTTTGCCGAAAACTGTGCTGTCTTGTAATTTTCTGTCTTGGCAATCATTGTCATCAATTGTAAAAAATACGTTTTTCCACTGCCCTGACGCCCCGTCACAAACTTAATCTTGCTACCGCCATTTTTTATATATTCCTGAAGATATTTCTCCTGCCAAAAATCGCTTAAAAATTCAATGCCACATTTGGACATTGGTGTAAAATCTTCCTCAGTCAATTCCAAAACACTGGACACTTCATCTAAAGCTGAAAGCGCATTAAGCTCGCCTGTCATAATTTGCCCTCCTCACTGTCTATCTAAAAAAACGTATCGTCGCAAGAAATTGTTCCTTTCCTGTCTGATCGAGAATACGGATTCCCTTTCCAACTTCTCTGCTCGGTCCAAACTGAAATTTTCTGCCAGTCTTTGTTTGCTCTATCCCCGAAATGTAAAGCCGCGCCAAGTCAAAGGCAAAATTTTGCTGGTCATAATCCTTCCGAAAGCGACTCATAGGTGCCAAAAACTTATAGAGATTTGTCAGATAAATATCTGCATCCAACTGTTTTTTTAATTTTAAAACTGCAAGGTCATAGATATCAGACAGTTCACTTGCAAACGCCAACGCATTAAAAGACGCCTTGTTTAATTTCTCTTGACTGTTTTTTACTGTATCCACAAAACTATTCGGCCGCATACACTGCACTTTTTTGCGGTCCAAGTACAAATCCTGATTCTCAATATCCAATTTCACACGATACGGAAACATTTCGTAAACTGGTGTTTCCCCACGGACATCTACACCTTTTTCTGCGCACGCTGCAAGCATCTGTTCTGCAAATTCTCCACTCTCAAAATACGTTTTTGCATCAAAACCATCTGCTGTTGCCTTCATGGCATTAATGGATTCTGATACAATAGAAGTTGTCTGGGCCATCGCCTCTAAATCTCTAATAAGACTCTTGATATCTCCTCCATCAATCTCACGCACAATAACCTTAAACAACTTTTGCAATGAAGCCAAGCCATCTTTAACATTTTTCTCCTGTGGCTGTAGATCTTGATAAAAATTTTCGTAATTCATTTTTTCTCCTTATCTATATATTTTGTTTCCTATTTATGTTAGGAACTATACAAAGTATATCTGATACAATATCAATTTTCAATATTTTGTTTGAAATAAGGACAAATTTTGATATAATAAAATTTAACTTTTTATATGATTGTTAGGAACTGTTCAAAAATTACAAAGGAACACAACTATGGAAAAAAAATTATATTCGTGGCAGGAAGACTGTCTAAAACGCTGGTTTGCCAACAATAGCCACGGAATGGTACAAGCTGTAACTGGATCTGGAAAAACATTTCTAGCATTGAACGCCGCGGATCGTCTAGCCAAAACACTCAATCTGGATCTGCGCACCAAGATTGTCGTCCCAACGCGAACTCTTATGTATCAGTGGTATCACGCTATAAAAGCTTATTATGGTGATCCCCCCAAAAATTTTATCGGTCTGCGCGGAGGTGGTCACAAACCACTCGTAGATTGTCAGTATACAATCTATATCATCAACTCTGCACGCTATGAACTTGCACGTCAAATTTTATCAGAATTGCGCGGCGGAAAAGCAGTTCTACTTATTGCAGACGAATGTCATCATTATATCAGCGAACAAAATCAACTTATTTTTGAATTTATACCACATATGCAATCCTACCGAGACCATTTTTTCTCACTTGGACTATCTGCCACCTTACCTTCTGGTCATGCGGGGCGACAACTTGCAGCAGCACTTGGTCGCAAAATTTACACCTACGGAATAACAGCAGCAACCGCGCGCCACACTATCTGCCCTTACGATATTTTTCATATTGGACTTTCCTTCCAGCCAGAAGAATCCGCCGCATATGAAGAACTGACTGAACGCATGTTAATCCTAAACGCCCAATTACTTTCCCACTGTCCATCTCTTAGGTCGCTTGACCAGAAAGAATGTTTTGAATTTCTTCGCATTCTTTCTAGTGGCAAAGATAAACAACTTGCCAATATCGCTCGTCAATATATGAGCCTAACCTTCCTTAGAAAAGGACTTGTCTGTATGGCTTCACAGCGCCTTGACTGCGCACAGGATTTAATTAGACTTCTAGGTATCCAGCAAAAAATTCTAATCTTTAGCGAGCGCATTCTGCAAGCCGAAACATTGTATAAACTCCTAGAAAATCAATATCCTGGAAAAATAGGACGCTACCATTCAAAAATGGGACCACAGGCAAATAAAAACGCCTTAGAACGATTCCGTCTGGGCGATATCCGTATTTTAATTGCATGTAAAGCCATTGATGAAGGCGTTGACATTCCAGACGCAGCAGTTGGCATTATCTTATCTGGAACATCTGTCCAGCGTCAGAGGATTCAGCGCCTTGGACGAATTATTCGGAAAAAAGAAGGAAAAGAACAGGCACTTTTATATTACCTGCATGTTACAGACTCCTCAGAAGACTTCTGTTTTCTCCCAGATTCAGGACCAGCTCGTATTTTTGAACTGAGCTACCAGCCAGAAAACAACGCTTTTTTGAATGTTCTCTATGATAAAAAGGCAGCAGCACTTATCAAACAGATGTACGATGCAGGACTTTCAACAGAAAAAATCCAAGAAGCCAAACAATGTCTGATGCTTGGATCTGTCAAAACCGACTGGATGGCAGAAAAAATTATCATTGAACAACATATTCAAAATACAGCGTCTAAACGTCAGAAAAATTATTGGATTTGTATGAAAAAGTTGGCAGAATTATCTTAAATAATTCTGCCTGCCACAAACGCTGATTTTTGTATTTTTCTTGTGTGAAACTTAATCCTTTCTTGGCAGTATCTTTTACTGGCTTAGCAGGATTAAATTTTACATACTAACTCCCATCTGCCCGCTTTTGCGGGCATACAAATCAGGAGGTGTGAAATTTT
>CAJUAE010000005.1:81736-83839 GCA_910583965.1 uncultured Lachnospiraceae bacterium | reverse complement strand
CACAATATTCATCTTCCTCTGCTGCTTTCCATACACTTTCTAAACTGTCCCACATACTTGCTTTGTATGGTAGAAAAACCACTTCTTTTCTGACTGTGATATCGTTCTTTGCGCTATTTTCCACTTTAAGAAGCTGTTTTTTTAATTTCTTATAAACATTACTTTCGTTGTAGATATCGTTTTCCAACGTTCCGTGAATATGATAGAGCGTTTCACAGTATGCTTCTATATAGGACACTGTAGTATGTCCTTCTCCTTCTATTTGCTCAATGCTTTCGCCTAGAGAAACTGCAAATTCTTGGCATTCTGCAATCATATTTTGGGCTAATATCGAATTTCTTTGGGCTAGTGCCTCTTTTATTTCTTCGTGAGCTTGATATAGACTCTGTATCAGGTCTAACACTTCCTGTTTCTGTGCTTTTCTCATATTCTACTCCACTGATTTGTATTATCGTATGGATTATCGGGGCATCTCTGCCTGTGAGTGCTATGTATCTTACACGGCACCGCACTTCGCTCCGCATAAGCTGCGGTCCTGGCATATCCGAAAACAGTTTTACTGTTTAGCCAATGCCGACTTTTTGCTTTCTATATCAACGCATTTTCCTGCGATCCGCTTTTGCGGTAAAATCATCTTTCGACCATTTATTCCCAGTTCCACGCATATCAACCATTACTTTTTGTCATATATTTTATTTGTATATTCCTAGCAGAATTTAGAGCGATTGTGCTTTTATGTCCGCACTTTTCACATATAAATTCTATTCCTTTTCTTGTTCCCTCTGCACCACATACTGAACAGGTGCTTCCGGTTCCTTTGGAATTAATCTCTACTAATTCAATAGAATTAAGCTTACATTTATATGCCAATCGTTCTCGAATATAACCGCGAAAACTTCTTGCCAACTTTCTATTAACAGAACGGCAATAGATTTTTGTCCGGTTTTTTATGACAGGTTTCGTTATTATAATTTTTTCTGGTTTTTCCAATCGAAACATCTTGTTGATTTCTGCATTAATAAAAGTTTCTGTCTTACGACGTTCCTTTTCCTTCTGCTTGTCATACTTAAGTCTACCAAGATTATTACTCTCAATATGATTCGCTTTTTGTTGATTACCACTCTTAGCATTTTGCTCTAATGCAGTATACATTCTACGGCGTTCTTGATTTTTCCTTGTAAGCCGTTCCGTTTCTGGATTTACCAGAATATCCAATTGCTCTCCATAAACATTTCCATTAGATAAAGTTAACATATCCTTGTTTCCAATATAGAGATATATTGTATTTGTATAATCATCATGTTTCCTAATCCTCGTCGCCACTGGCACTGCAAGCGCCACAAAATCCTGTTTAATCTGAACCTGTATCTGCCTGTCAAACACACGATTATCCTTGAGTGGCAGGACAATCCTTTTTCTTGGTATTCTACATACAATGCGTATTGCACCATCTTTATAAGAATATCCATTAGGCGAAATCCGAAAAGAATCTGTCCTTTCTGTTTTTGGTTGCGTGAGATATCTTCTGGTAAGTCTGCGCAACAGATTATTTAATTGAGCGACATTAATGTCAAGTCCCACTGCGTTCTTTGGCATATCATATTTTTGATGATTTAAAATTGCAGTGTATATTGTATTAAGTTTTAGCACTGTCCTTAAATAAATTCTGTCCTCATCACTTAAATTCTTATTGAAGGTAATGCGTTCTCCAATTTTATTTTTGACCATACCCCAGTTTCGTTTTATATCAGCAACCGCATCAACAATAGCAAGTTCGTAATACACGGCAGGCAGATTTAACGATTCCCTTAAGCCGCAGTAACGCATCTCATTTAAAATGTTGTATACGGGTATTAAAGAATTTAAACTTTTGACTCCTGCATATTTCTCATAAACATAATTTTTAGTTTTGCAGCAATCGAACGCAATCCCTCTTAGAAACTCCATGGTCTCCTCCGGCAATCGTTCACTATACTGCCAGACCACCTTTGTCATGGTATTTTCTGAAGACATTATTCACATCCTTTTACTTCTTACAATTGCTGTAATATGGATTGATATAAATTAGATTTTGTATTACAGAACTTTTATTTTTCGTAGATT
>CAJUAE010000005.1:0-81636 GCA_910583965.1 uncultured Lachnospiraceae bacterium | reverse complement strand
TATGGATTGATATAAATTAGATTTTGTATTACAGAACTTTTATTTTTCGTAGATTACTGAAATCTGAGAAAAAAGTAGTTTTTACAAGAAAATAAAAAAACTGATGTTTGCTATTTTTATTCCATAGCTCCATCAGTTTTTGTTTTTATACTACCCTATCCTTTAAATTAATATAAAATAGTTATTATTAAATCATTTCCAAACGATAACATCATCTTTCATTCAAAAATTATACTATCACACTTTTATGTCTATTAGCGCAGTCATTTTTTGATTTATGAAAGAGTGGTTATAATCCAACAGAACACTTGTAATACAACAAATTACATGCAAGCATTCTGTTAGATTATAACCCCACAGAAGAAAATTTATAATTTTCAAAAAAACAAGTATATCAATTTATCATGTATCTATTGATATTATTACAATAGTAAATTATATATTACAAAAATATTAACAAAATATTAGATTCTCTGTCTATATTTTCGATTTCTTGCCAATTGCAACAACTTGAGCTATACTATTCATGATTTACTATTTAACAACTTCTGTAACCTACAGCACCAATGAACTGTAAAGAAAATAATTTAACAGTTCCTATAATGTTCTTACAATTTACAGAAAACTGAGGTGACTTCATGAAAAAAACTACAATAAATACAATCCTTCTTTCTATCATTGCCATTATGTCTATTTCTATCTGCTTTCTGATCTTTTGTATTGTGACTAGGCCACGCTATGTGATTGTAAATGAACCAGAAACCGCAAAGATTATGGAAGTGGACAATCTTTCTGAAGACACTGCACTTCCAGAAACCATTTCTGCTATGAATGATACCCTTCCAGCAGAAACAGAAACATCTACCACTACGATGATGCATGGTAAAACTTCTACAAGAGTAAATATTCGTGATGCTGCTTCACAAGATGCCAGAGTGCTCAATACAGTTGATGAAGGAACTACTTTTGATATCTTGGAAATATTAAACAACGGCTGGACAAAAATTCTTTATGAAGGAGTCGAGGCATATATTTCTTCAGACTATGTAATTATTACAACCGAATAAACCGTATGTGTTACAACACATACGGTTTTTGATAATTCTATTCTCTTTTTTCTCCTGAAACTTTTCTGTCCACATCTCTACGATGCGCTTTAAGCCGAATCACAATCCCCTGCCGTGCAAAAAGTTCTCCATGATATTTATCCTTATAATAATCATATGCTCTCTTATAATTATATCCATATTCTGCAAATTTGCGGAGCACTACATTCATTTCTGCTCCCACAAATATAATATTCATCGTTCCATACAACCACAAAATAAAAATTACGATTGTGGCAAGGCTTCCATATGTAACAGAGTAATTTGCAAAATTACTGATATAAAAAGAGAACGCCCAAGAATATACCAACCATACTGCAGTAGAAAAAAGTGCTCCAAAAAGTTCATAGCGAATCTTGGATTTTCGGTTTGGAACATTCATATAAATTAATAAAAAAAATATAATCAAAAAGACAATCATACACAAATACTTTCCATAGCGAAAAAGATTGGTAAACATATCAAGTCCTGGCACAAGCTGAATTAACCAGTCAAAAATATGATTGCCCAACACAATAAGTACCATCATCAATCCAATCGCTGCAAAAAAAATCACAACATAGGAAATAGCAAGTGCATAGAGCAGTGGCATCCCTCTTGTCTCTCGGATTCCGTACACAGCATTCATACCAATAATCACTGCATACACTCCCTTGGATGCACAAAACAACATTGTGATCATAGTGAAAGATTTTAACGCGGCTGTACTTTCTGCATGTGCCTCCATTAAAATATGATTTAGCAGTGGAGAAAATCCCTCGGGTATTACTGTTAATAGATACTGCGAAAATCTGGCAGTATCTATCGGAAGGTAGCTAAAAACAGCAATGCAATACATTGCCATTGGAAATAATGACATTAGTAAAAATAAGGCCGCGTGTGCTGCGAAGGAGGACACGTGGTCATATTTTACTTTTCTCACAAAACTATATAAGATTTCATAAATCAGTTTGATTTGTTTTCTTGTTATTCTTTTGTTATGTTTCATTTCTTCACACATTGATTTTTGTCCACGTTACTGCATTAGTATTTCGGGTTCACATTCCAATGCTCTTGCAAGTTTTCGAACAAGTGTTTCTGGCTGTCTTGTCAAATCGCAGAATGCCTCCTCACAATTTCGTACTGCTGCCACACTGTACCCCATTCGTTCTGCAATCTGTTGTCTAGTTTTTCCCAACTCTAGCCGTCTCATTTTTACAGGAGAAATTTTGTCAAATCGAATATATAGATTTCTGCCGTCAAAATTTACTGTGTTAACCAACTGAACTAACTCACCAGAATTTCCCATACTATCCTTGTCAACCTTATACATAGATGCGATCTTTGTCATCATCTTTTTCATCAGCGTTTCGTCATCATAATGTCCCAGATTTTCCTCTGGTATGTACAAGTCAATATAAAGCGCTTTAAGTTCTGCAACTTGTTCCTCATCCAACTTTATCACATAATTTCCTTCTTTGGCAACATAATATAGCGACAATACTTTGCTCCAGAACGCATCCTTATTAAATCCCGCCATTGTGGCCCTCCATCACTTTTCTCTAAATCACTAAATTTTTATAAATACTAATTTATTTAAGATAAAATAATTATACGCTTTGAAGAAACTACTGTCAATTCCTATCTCAGAGCCGTAATATATTTTCTATCAGATTACAATAGTTCCTGTTCACACTAAAAACACGAAAATCAATGAAAAATCTATTCAATCTGAATGGGATGGAAACAACAATTTACAATACATTTTAACACAGAGACTTTTGCAGAAATGATTGACTCTTTCATTGTATATTGTTATAATAGAACTGTTTAATATTCTGTAACACAGCAAAGATCTGAAGGGAGTATTTTTATGAGTATATTTAACGAGGACCGTTCCACATTAAACCCAGCCGGCACCACCTTTGATGCAGAGCTTTCCAGCTCAGGTTTTGATGCTGCGCTTCAGAAAGCATTTAATTCAGGCTTGAATCTTGACGAAATCATGTACACTGTTTTTTCCCATACAGAAAGAGTTGTAAAACGCTACGTTGTACAGGACCAACTTAAAAGAGCAGCAAATAAAGATCGATAAAATATTAATGTTTTTAAATTTTATGCTTGCATTTTTATATAGCTTTTGATATACTATAATTCGTCAGTAAGTGAATTACATAAACTGAACAAAGGGGCATAGTTCAGCGGTAGAACAGCGGTCTCCAAAACCGTCAACGCGAGTTCGATTCTTGCTGCCCCTGCTACAGACGAATGTTAAAATGACCTGTAAACCTATCTCAAAGGTTTACAGGTTTTTTTATGCACACGGGCACCCAAAGGAAATATGTCAGCGTAGGCTGACGGGTGTCCGGCGCGCGAGTAGGGGAAGCAACCTTCCCTACTCGATTGCTATACACACAAGCACCCAAGTGAAATTTGTCAGTAGAAGCTAACGAGTGCCTAGCGCACGAATGAAGAAAGATAAATTTATTTTTCTCCATTATGCACTCATGCAGAAAAAGTATGCTATTAAGATAACACACACATAGCACGACGAGTAGAGGAAAAAGTCATTTTTCCACTTAATTTTTTAACACTTGACAACTACAGACTATTGTGATAGTCTGTAGTTAGAAGATGGACTATTCCAATAGTCTATTTCCCAAAAATACATCTTATAAACAATATGGCCATGTTGCCTGCAATTATGCAGAGGTGAAAAGACACAAGAAGTTAATGTGAAATCAAAGATTTCACTATCTGGTTTTAAGTACCCACTGAAACGGGGAAATGGTTTTATTTGAGTCGCTAAAGACGACATGGAGGATAATCATGAAATTATTTGACTCTGAACTAAAAGTTATGGAAGTTCTATGGGAACAAGGGCAGAAACCTGCGCGAGAAATTGTAGATGTGTTATCCGACCGCATTGGTTGGAACAAAAACACCACCTACACTGTCATCAAAAAATGTATCGAAAAAGGTGCTATTGCACGTGAAGAACCTGGTTTTCTCTGCAAAGCGCTTGTAACCCGCGACGAAGTGGCACAGAGTGAGACGGAACAACTTATTGATAAGATGTATGGTGGTTCCAGTGAACTTTTCTTCTCTTCCTTTCTAAAAAACCGAGGAATCTCAGAAGAAGATGCTGCTAGATTGGCGAAAATAATTAAGGAGGCTGATTGATATGATTCATTTTACAATGAATATGCCATTTTCTCTAATGGTTTTCTATGGAAGCATTATGATTATTGTGGTTCTTATATTACGCGCACTATTAAAAAACCACCTTCCAAAATTTGTATTTCCAATATTTTGGGGTATTATTTTGTTGCGATTGCTAATTCCATTTTCTCTAAGCAGCCCACTAAGTATGAAAGTACCAGATTTTTTTAGAAATCCTTTTTATGAGGAGGTTACTGCGGTAGACATTGTAGAAAATCTTCGAGGCGGAAATACTGCTACTGCGGTAGACATTGTAGAAAATCTTCCCACGACTGCTAAAATACAGGAAACAACTCCCCATAAACCGCCAAAAACAACTGTATCAGAAACAGCTATATCAGAAACAGCTATATCGGAAACAATTGTATCAGAAATTCCTATTGAAGCAGAAGCAACTGCGACCATAACAGAGGATGCTGGGCTCAACATTTCCTATACAAACTTTGATGACACATTTTATCGTCTTCTTATCTTTATCTATTGGAGTGGTTTGTTTGTCACCATTAGTGTACTGCTCATTCAAAAATATCACTATACAAAACGATTGAGAAATGCGCTTTTAATCGAACATAATGAGACAATCAACACATTGCTTCGTGAAATAGGCATGGGTCATATTTTAGTATTTACCAATGATGAAATTGCCTCTCCTCTAGTATGTGGTTTCCTTGCACCAAAAATTTATCTACCAACACGTATGGATTTTAGCAATACAGAGCTTTTACACCATATTCTATACCATGAAACAATGCATATTCGCAGAAAAGATAACTGGATTAAGACAGTGATGCTTGTGGCACTCTGCTTGCACTGGTTTAATCCATTGGTCTGGATTATGTCCAAATATCTGGCTTCAGACTTAGAGTTTGCATGTGACGAAGCTGTGCTTCGGCAGTATGACAAAGAAGAAATCCGAAAAAATTATGCACTTAGCCTACTTGCAATGGCGATTGCAGGAAACCGACCAACTCTACTTTATAGTGCCTTTTCCAAGACAGAGGTCGAAAGACGCATTCAAAGTATTTTGCAGTATCACAAGGCTTCCTCCTTATTGCTTTTGTTATCAATATGTTTTGTATTGAGTGGGTCCGTTGTTTTTGCCACTGGTGGACAAGCTCCGTTTTCTTCTTATCTGACTTCTTTCTGCGCTTCCGATAGCTGTCGTTGGGGTGTAACAGCAAGTCTAACGAGAGGTGCATATCTTGGTAAAAATGCAGAGAATATTGCAGAAGAACTTATCTTTGATATTATGCGTTCAGATACCACAAACGATCCTAAACTCTTGGAAGACCAAATTCTAACTGCTCTTTCTAATCAATTTCATGTGGAGCGAAACGCATTTACACTCGACTTCTCGCTGTGTCTGGACCGTGAAACACTTTTCCAAGAATATGCCAAATGGGGGTTAGTTCGCGAAGATAAAAACAGTGACTTTATGTTATACAAAGAAGAAACAATTCGCACCTACTCTGATAAGATGCTTGGACGTTATACATCTCAGCCAGAAGGTGCTGTAGATATTGTAGTCGAACGGAACCACCTTGGGGATATCACTGCTGTCAATGTATTTCGTAAAGGGGACACAGTGTATGATCGCCGCACCAGAGAGTTGCAACAGTCCAGTTTTACTTATTAAAAAATGTGTGTCAACATATGCATTTTTTTAAAAGCATGTTTCTATAAATCGAAAAAGCATGTTGTAAGATGAATCAGGTATTCAATATCTTTTGCCCCAGCAGTTTCATATGCAGAGTGCATGGCAAGCTGCGCCAATCCAATATCCGCAGCTTCCATGGATACCTGTGCCATCGTAAGATTACCAAGAGTTCTACCTCCCGGAATATCCGAGTGATTCGCATAGATTTGAAACGGAATATCATTTTTTCTACAAAGATTTTTTACATATGCTGCGGAACAAGCATCCGTCGCATATTGCTGACCACCATGGTATTTCAAAACCACACCTTTATTTAGGTAGGGTCTATTGGTTAGGTCTGCTTTTGCTCCTTGGTTTGGATGACATGCATGTGCATTGTCTGCACTAATCATAAAACTGCCCACATTCCATCGACGAAACATCGCTCTGTCTGCTCCAAATCCCTCGGCAATCGTTTCCAATGTATCTCGTAAAAAAGTGGAATCTGCTCCCTGCCTTGTAAGGCTTCCTACTTCTTCATTGTCAAATACAGCAAGTACATCAATATAACTATCTGGTTTTCCAGCAATAATTCCTTCCAATCCGGCAAAGACACATGCAAGATCGTCATATCGCGGTGCCATAATAAACTCCTGTTCTATACCTGCCAAAACTGCTTTTTCGCAATTTTCTACATATAAATCATAAGATAAAATATCTTGTACACTATAGTTTCTTCCCGTTATTTCGGTCAATGTTTTAGCAAGTACTTTGTTCAACATTCCTTTTGATGTTTTTTCTCTATTCTCTTGACAAATCATAGACAAAAGTGGCATCATATCATATTGCGTGCTAAGCGTTACACCATTGTTCATATCACGGTTCATATGAATCGCAAGACTTGGTATCACACAAATATTATCTTTTAATTGCACAAGATGTGTTGCGATCTCATTTTCATTTTCCACACAAACTCTTCCCGCAATTGTAAGCGGTCTGTCAAGCCATGTGGATAGAATCATCGAACCATACTTTTCTGTATTGATGCTGACATACATACCTTCCTTTGTAATTTCAGGATTCTCTTTTATTTTAAATGCTGGAGAATCAGAGTGCGCTGCATATACATGCCAACCTTTCACAGTACTTATCTCGCATTCTGGTATCCGAAAAGCAATAAGTGACGAATCATTTCGGATTACAAAATAGCTCTTGCCCTTTTCAAGATGCCATATCTCCTTCTCAGAAAGTTCTACAAACCCTTCTTTCAAAAGTTTCTTTTTCATGTTGGCTATTGCATGATAACTTGTCACACCATTATCTAGAAATTCCATTAACGATTTTATTGTTTCCATTGTTCTCCTCCCATATCATACTAATGGACTATAGGAAAACAACTAATGTCTCTTGACTTATCCATTTCTCCGATTTCGTATGCATTCACGAAGAAATATCCTACACAGTCCGCATTAGTTATTCTTCTATAATCTCAAATCATATCGATTGCCTCGCCAATACCCCCAACACCAAGCACGTGAATCCCCTCCACTTTATCCATACTTTCCAGATTAACGCGCGGCATAATAACGGTCTGATACCCAAGCTTTTTTGCCTCCTGCACACGCTGTTGTGCCATGTTCACTGCACGCACCTCACCGCTCAATCCTACTTCGCCAAACACAATAGTTCTCTCATCGATTGCGCGGTTCTTAAAGCTTGACACAATTGCCATAATCAATCCCAAATCGATTGCAGGTTCATTAATCTTCATACCACCTGCAATATTTACATAGGCATCACAGTCTCCAATCTGCAATCCCAATCTTTTTTCTAACACTGCCATTAACAAATTCACTCGATTAAAGTCCGTACCCGTTGTCTGGCGCCTTGGTATGCCGAAGTTTGTTCTACACACTAACGCCTGTATCTCTATTAAAATTGGTCGAGTTCCTTCCACAGAACAGACTACAACAGAACCGCTTGCCCCAATTGGTTTGCCACTCAACATATATTCTGAAGGATTTTCCACTTCAATCAACCCTTCTTTACGCATTTCAAACACACCAATTTCATTGGTTGAACCAAAACGATTTTTCACACCGCGCAATATTCTGTAGGAAGCATATCTGTCCCCCTCAAAATACAAGACAGTATCCACCATGTGTTCCAAAACTCTTGGACCGGCTACAGTGCCCTCTTTTGTCACATGTCCTACAATAAAGATTGCAGGTCCCATTCCCTTTGCCAACTGTAAAAATACATTTGTTGCCTCTCTCACCTGCGAGACACTTCCTGGAGCAGATGCAACTGACTCCTGATACATTGTCTGTATAGAATCAATAATGACAACTTCTGGTTCTGTATGTCGTATTGTTTCTTCCACAGCACCAAGATCTGTCTCACATAACAACAGCATTGTATCTTTAAATTCCCCTATCCGAACTGCCCGAAGCTTAATCTGCTTTAGAGATTCCTCGCCTGAGATATAAAGCACTTTTCTGCCCCCGTTGGCAAGCAATCTGCACATTTGTAGTAACAGTGTGGACTTACCGATACCTGGATCACCACCTACCAAGGTCAAAGAACCATGCATAATTCCCCCGCCAAGTACACGGTCCAATTCTGCTATCCCCGTATGCATCCGATCTTCTTCTCGCATAGAGATAGAACCGATCTCGACAGGTTTTGCTGCCTCTCGAAATGGTGTAATTTTTGTATTGCTTGTTGTGTTAACTTTCTCCTCCACAAAAGTATTCCACTTTTTGCAGGCAGGGCATTGTCCCATCCACTTAGAGGACTCATGTCCGCATTCCTGACAGAAAAATATTGTAGTACTTTTTTTGGCCATAGACACCTCCATAAAGATACCTCCTCATATGAGGAGGTATCTTTTGTCTATTTCTTTATGATTTTCACTGCGACTTCACCGGAACCTTCCAATTCCACACTAATGCTAAGCTTTCCAGAAAGATTTGTCTTCATGACACCAGCGCTTTCTCCTGCTACTATCACTTCATATTCACAATCGTCTTCTGTACCTACTGTAATCTGTGCATCTTGACTGCCTTCCACCGTAAAAGAGATTCCGCTTTCGCTCTCACAAAAATTATGAACGGAGGTACCCGGAACTGATTCATACAAAAACAAACCATTTTTCTCCAGCTTCGTCATCGCCTGAAAGGTCTTTACCTTATACATATCGCCAGCGTGTTCGTAATCCTCAAGCTTTGCTTTTGCTGCCAGCTCGTGATTACCAAAGCTGATATTTCCGTTACTCTCGGAACGTAGCAATTCATCAATTACTGCCATTTCATTTGTCCTCCTAAAAGTTATAAGAATTAAATTGTACATTACACTATAATAATATACTATATTTTTCTCTTTTTCCACAATTATTGTTATCTTTCTAAAATTTAAGATGTTGCTTCCTTTTGTTCTTTAACAGTAAAAGTTACCTTATCGCCACGCACACCAGCACTCACAGTATCTCCTCTCTTGACCCTGCCTTCCAAAATCGCAGTGGCAAGTTCATTCTCCACCACATTTTGTATCGCACGTTTGAGTGGTCGCGCCCCCATTTTTAATTCAGAGTGATTTTTTACCAAATACTCTTTTAATGTATTTGTAAAAGATAAATCAATATCCATCTGTGTTCTACACCGTTCACAAAGATTTTTTGATAAAAGTGTAACAATTTGTTTCATATCCTGCTCTGTCAGTGGATGGAACACCATAATCTCGTCAATACGATTGATAAACTCTGGCTTAAAGAGACGTTTCACTTCTTCCATAACACCAGACTTCATTTTATTGTAATCTGCTTCCACATCTCTTTTCGCGGCAAATCCAAGATTTTTGGGATCAACAATCCGCTGTGCTCCTGCATTGGAAGTCATAATCAATATTGTGTTCTTAAAGCTCACTTTTCTGCCTTTGGAATCTGTGATATGCCCATCATCAAGCACTTGCAAAAGAATATTAAACACATCTGGGTGTGCCTTTTCAATCTCGTCAAACAATACTACAGAATATGGGGATCTGCGCACCTTTTCACTGAGCTGTCCTCCCTCCTCAAAACCTACATATCCTGGAGGAGATCCCACCATTTTCGATACAGAATGTGACTCCATATATTCTGACATATCTACACGTATCAGTGCATTCTCGGAGCCAAACATTGCCTCTGCAAGCGCTTTGGATAATTCTGTCTTACCCACACCAGTAGGTCCAAGAAATAGAAAGGAACCAATAGGTCTGTTAGGGTCCTGAAGTCCCACACGGCCGCGCTTCATAGTCTGTGCGATCGCAGTGACTGCTTCCTCTTGACCAATCACACGCTTATGAAGGATAGACTCTAACTTTAACAGTCGTTCACTCTCCTTCTGCGTTAACTTTTTAACTGGAATCTTTGTCCAATTTGCCACAACTTCCGCAATATCATTTTCTGTTACAACCAGCTTCTTTTCCTCTTGATTTTTTTCATACTTGCTTACTGCCTTGTCATACTTTTTGATCAGCTCATCTTGTGCCTTGCGCAATTCTGCAGCCTGTGTATATGCCTCCATTCGAATAGAACGCTCTATCTGCAAATCATACTTTTTAATCTGTTCTGTCATCTCCTTAAAGCTGTCAGGCACATTCATATTTTTCAGTCGAATCGCAGCAGAAGCCTCATCAATCAGATCAATTGCTTTATCTGGAAGATTTCTGTCATTAATATATCGGTCGGAAAGCTTCACAGCCGCCTCAATTGCCTCTTGTGTTATGGTCACATTATGATGCTCCTCATATTTGTATGCCACTCCATTTAGAATCTCAACCGCTTCACTTTCTGTTGGCTCCTCCACCATCACTGGCTGAAATCGTCTTTCTAACGCTGCATCTTTCTCAATATATTTGCGATACTCTGCAATTGTAGTAGCGCCAATTAATTGTATCTCTCCTCTAGACAAAGATGGCTTGAGAATATTGGATGCATCAATTGCACCCTCCGCCCCACCGGCCCCGATTAATGTGTGAATTTCATCAAGAAAAAGATAAATATTTCCCGCGTCAATCACTTCTCGAATAACTCGCTTAATACGCTCCTCAAATTCTCCACGGTACTTAGATCCCGCCACCATTCCCGCAAGATCCAATGTGACAACACGCTTATTTTTTACTGTGTCCGGCACTTCACCTTTCACAATCCGAAGCGCTAATCCTTCTGCGATCGCCGTCTTACCTACCCCCGGCTCTCCGATTAAACAGGGATTATTCTTTGTACGTCTTGACAAAATCTGTACTACACGCATTATTTCTGACTCTCTGCCTACTACTGGGTCTAGTTTTCCTTCTTTGGCAAGATATGTCAAATCTCTGCTATACTGATTTAGTGTCTGTGTCGTTCCATCTCTTTTCTTTTTATTACGACTTTTATTTAAGTCATCTTTATGCTGGTTGATGTCCTCTCCCATAGCAATTAGTGTATCCATATACAGTTTTTGCACATTAATACCAATTGTATTTAAAAGCCTTAATCCTACATTCTCGCCTTCTCTAAGCATCGCAAGCAAAATGTGTTCTGTCCCTGTCATCTGGCTTTTATATTTTTCTGCTAACCTGTGACTGTCCTCAAGTACCTTTGCTGCCCTTGGGGAATATCCATCTCGCTCAAGTATTGCAACATTTCCTTCTGGTGCAATCAATTCTTTAATCATACTGATAAGCTGTACATCATCCACACCGTTCTCTGTAAGCACTCTCGCTGCAACACCTGTCTTTTCCTTTACAAGCCCCACAAGAATATGCTCACTCCCGATATAGCTTTGATGCAGATCTTTCGCGGCTTTGGCAGCCTTTTGCAGCGCCACCTTCGCCTTATCTGTAAACTGCTGCATTTCTTCTATGCCTCCATGTCATATTTATTTGATCAGATTTCTGTTTCATAACCTTCGTATATCTCATCGATCAGAGCATGAACTTCCTCTCTCGATATCCGCTTACAGCTACTCTTTGCCAAAAGCACTTGCATATTGCGCTTTAGGTCCTCCCGCGCCTGCATCTTGTCAATGTCAATTGCAATCACTGCGCCTTTTCGTCTGTCCACTTTCACAAAACCTTCCTGTTTCAGAACAGAGTATGCCTTGTTGACTGTATGCATATTGATTCCTATCGCATCTGCAAGCTGTCTTACTGAAGGAAGTGCATCTCCTTCCTGAAACTGAGACGTGGCTATTCCAATGATAATCTGGTTGCGCAATTGCAGATAAAGGGCTTCATCACTGTTAAAATCAATTTCTATATACATTTCTCACGCCCCTTCGCAAAAGAACCTGCCTGACTTTTACAATCAGACAAGTCCCTTTGCCTTAAAATATCTATTCTATATCCATAAAATCCATATCGTCATCTTCTAAAAGATTCTTCGCTTTATAACCTTGGGGCCGCTCATTTGGAACTCTTTCATTTGGAACGCGTTCACCCTGCGGCTGCGGACGACGCACTGGCTGTGGTCCTTGCTGAGGCTGTGGGCGTCTTAGCGGCTGACCTCCTTGCGGTGCACCGCCTCCCTGCGGACGTCTTGGCGGCTGTGGTTCCTGTGGCATTCCACCTCCTTGTGGGCGTCTTGGCAATTGCTGCGTCTGTGGACGCCTTGGCGGTTGAGCTCCCTGCGGTGCATTGCCTCCCTGTGGACGACGCACTGGCTGCGTTTCCTGTGATGTACCTCCTCCTTGCGGACGACGTACTGGCTGTGGTCCCTGCGGTGTACTTGGCTGCGGACGACGCACCGGCTGTGGTCCCTGTGGACGACGCACTGGTTTTGGTTCTTCT
Source organism: uncultured Lachnospiraceae bacterium (assembly GCA_910583965.1). GTDB lineage: Bacteria > Bacillota > Clostridia > Lachnospirales > Lachnospiraceae > COE1. Next base: position 68,880 of record CAJUAE010000005.1, on the reverse strand, counting down.
TCCTCTAATTCTTCAAGGTCCTCAATATCATCCTCTGGATACTCTACATCTTCATCGTCATCATCATCCTTGTAGGAACCACCAGTCCCTCGAAGTTTAAGTAACAGTAGACCAATTACTGCCACCAATATAATAACAATCACCATCAACACAATCACCGGAATCAGTCCAATACCACTTTCCAGTTTGCTAGGCACTTTTGCATTTGGCGCAGTATAAACATATCTCTGATAAACATCTTCTTGTTTGTCACAAAGAAACCATCCTTCCTCGCCATCTTGTCTTCGCCCATAAAGCAGAATAAACGTTCCGTTCGCATATCCTTTACAACTTTGCTCCTCACTAATTTTGAGTGATGCTAGTTCAAATCCTGGTAATATATAAGGCGGTTCCTCATCCGTGTCCATAATTGTAACTGTATTCTGCACTGGCTCTGGCTGTGCTGGCGGTTCCTCCACAGATGGTTCTTCCACTGGCTCCGTCTCGGGCGGCATCTCCTCCTCTGGATTTTGTTCTCCCGTAATTTCAGAAGTTGCTGTATCGGCTGGTACATTATCTGTTGTCACAAGATCAGCTCGTATAAATCCAGTCACCTCTTTATCATTGTGATTAAAAGATACCTGATACCACTTGCCATCTGAGCCCTGTGCTTCACCGGTTACAGTCAATACCATTCCTTTATTTACCGTCGCCACAATACCGTGGTTGGTGGAAGCTCCTGATCGGATACGTCTGCCATTATCTTTGACGGTAACCTTCTTGGCATCAACTGGCGTTGCCGTTGTCGTCGAGGAATTAGAGGATGATGAGGAAGATGCACTGCCCTGAATCGTATTAATTGCGGAAGCGTCTTTCACATCTAATAAATCGCTTCTAATATATCCCTTTGTATTGGCATCCACATAGACCTGATACCAAACTTTGCCGTCATTTCCCGTTGTCTGTCCAGCAATGTCAACTGTTTTTCCTTGCTTCACACTTCCAATCTGCTCACTTTTTGCATCCGCTGATGCTCTGATTGCAGCACTCTTAACCTTCACGGTTCCCTGTCCATCAGCAAAGCTTATTATTCCAACACTTAATATACTGCAGAATAACAGCAATGCAAATATATGCTTTATCCAGTTTCTTTTGTTCTCTTTCATTATTTTACTCCCCGTTCACTTCATCAATTGCTTTCCCAATATCATGACGCATATACTTATTGTCAAAATCTATCCATTCGGTAGCTGCATAAGCATTTGCCCGTGCTTCCTTCAAATCTGCTCCCTTGGCTGTCACACCCAGCACGCGCCCTCCATTGGTAATAAACTTTCCATTCTCATCAAGTTTTGTGCCTGCATGGAAACAATAATATCCATCTTTGTCTTCAAATTGCTCGAGACCTCTAATCTCCAAACCTTTATCATAATGAACAGGATACCCATCACTTGCAAGTACTACACAGACTGCTGCATTATCTTCAAATTGAAGATCAACTGTATCCAATGTCCCATCAATACAAGCTTCCATAACTTCTATGATATCCGTTTTCATACGCGGAAGTACTACTTGTGCTTCTGGGTCCCCAAATCGTGCATTATACTCCAGCACTTTCGGCCCTTTGGGGGTCAACATTAGTCCAAAGAAAATAATCCCTTTAAATGTTCTTCCTTCTGCTGCCATCGCATCAACTGTCGCCTGATAAATATATTTTTGGCAGAACGTATCAATTTCTTCTGTATAAAAAGGACTTGGCGAAAATGTTCCCATACCGCCTGTGTTCAATCCCTGATCGCCGTCCTGTGCTCTTTTATGGTCTTGTGCTGAAGTCATTGTTTTAATTGTCTTCCCGTCTACATAAGACAAGACAGATACCTCACGCCCTGTCATAAATTCCTCAATGACCATGCAATTTCCAGCAGCACCAAATTGTTTATCCAACATGATAGAGCGTACACCGTCCTTCGCTTCCTCTAGGGACTGACAAATCAACACACCTTTTCCAAGTGCCAAGCCATCTGCCTTTAATACGATAGGAAAATCAGCCGTCTCAAGATAGGCCAACGCTTTGTCCGCATCATCAAATGTTTCATAAGCTGCTGTCGGTATTTGGTATTTTTTCATGAGATCTTTGGAAAATGCCTTGGAGCCTTCCAATATTGCCGCATTTTTTCTTGGTCCAAATACCCTGAGTCCTGCATCTTCAAACATGTCCGTCAGTCCACCCACCAGCGGGTCATCCATACCAATGATTGTGAGATCGATCTGTTTATCCTTTGCAAATGCCACAAGTTTGTCAAATTCCATGGCACCAATTGGAACGCATTCTGCAATCTGTCCAATGCCTGCATTTCCAGGAGCACAATAGATTTGATCCACCTTTGGACTTTTTTGTACACTTGTCGCAATCGCATGTTCCCGTCCGCCACTTCCTACGATTAAAACTTTCATTTGTCTCTCATGTCCTTTCCATAGCCGTTTGCTATCATATTGACTGCCTGCGGCAGTATTATCCACTCCGCCTGCTCCATAACGCGCCGTTGAAGGGTTTGCGGTGTATCCTCTGGTAGAACTTCAACTGCCTTTTGCAATAATATTGGTCCTGTGTCCGTTCCCTCATCTACATAATGAACAGTCGCCCCTGTAACTTTCACCCCTCGTGCAAGCACTGCCTCATGTACGCGAAGTCCATAATATCCCTTTCCACAGAATGAGGGAATTAGTGCTGGATGAATATTAATGATACGCCCTTCATACTTCTGAATCATCTTTGGTGGAATCACTACCAAAAAACCTGCTAATACAACCAAATCAGGCTTTGCCTCATCGACACTCTGTAAAAGTGCATCATTAAAGAGTTCCCGATTCTCGTAGTCCTTTGGGGATACCACAACGGCATCAATATCCTTTTTCTTTGCTCGTTCCAATGCATATGCACCTTTATTGTTGCTAATCACTCTTACAATTTGTGTGTTTGTAACAGTTTCTGAATCGATCGCATCCATAAGGGCCTGAAGATTCGTCCCCCCTCCAGACACACACACACATACTCTTAGCATATCGTTACTCCCTTTTCACCTTCTTGTATCTCACCAATCACATAACAAGTCTCCCCAGAAGCTTTGATGGCTTCCATCGCTTTCTCCACATTGATAGGATCTACTGCCAGAATCATTCCAACACCCATATTGTACGTATTGTACATTACATGTTCTTCTATCGCACCTTTTTTCTGTAATAATTTAAATATCGCCGGAACTTCATAGCTGTCTTTTCTAATCACAGCTTGTACTCCGTCGTGGAGCATACGTGGAACATTCTCGTAAAATCCTCCACCTGTAATATGACTGCACGCCTTAATCTGAACACCTGCTTCCTTAACATTCTGTAGTGCTTTCACATAGATAATGGTTGGTTCAATCAACGCCTCTCCAAGTGTCTTTCCTAGCTCCTCATAATACGTATTTAGACTTTCTTTCGTCATATCGAACACTTTTCTGACAAGAGAAAAACCATTGCTGTGTACGCCGCTTGACGCAATTCCAAGCAACACATCACCGGCCTTTAGATCGGCACCTGTAATAAGATCTTTTTCATCCACTACGCCTACCGCAAACCCTGCAAGGTCATATTCTTCCTCTGGCATCAATCCTGGATGTTCTGCAGTTTCGCCTCCAATCAACGCGGCACCGCACTGTTTGCAACCTTCTGCCACACCCTTTACAATCGTCGCAATCTTCGTAGGCTCATTCTTGCCACATGCAATATAATCAAGGAAAAATAATGGTTCACCACCCGCGCAGGCAATATCATTGACACACATAGCAACACAATCAATTCCCACGGTATCATGTTTATCCAGCAAAAATGCCAGTTTAATCTTTGTTCCAACTCCATCTGTACCAGAAACCAAAGTCGGTTTTTCCATCTTCTTAAATTTCTCCATAGAAAAAGCACCCGAAAAACCGCCAATCCCACCAAGTACTTCCGGTCTAACTGTCTCTTTCACATACTGTTTCATAAGCTCCACGGACTGATATCCGGCTTCAATATCTACACCTGCATTCTTGTAATCCATATTTTCCTCCCTTATACTACTTTTTCAAGTACTCTTGATATCCTATCTCCTGTAACTTTGCATCTTTTTTCATCACCTGTTCTCCAAGATCTACAGCATAGTCCTTTATCTTTTCAAGCAATGTGTTATCTGATGTCGCAAGAATCTTTGCCGCCAGCAGTCCCGCATTTGCTCCACCGTTAATTGCCACTGTCGCTACGGGTATTCCAGATGGCATCTGTACGATAGAATACAGAGAATCTCGTCCTCCAAGCGAAGTTGTGTGCATTGGAATGCCAATCACAGGCATTGGGAAGATTGCCGCACACATTCCTGGCAAATGCGCTGCCATTCCTGCCCCTGCAATTATCACCTTAAAACCTTTCTCCTCTGCAGTCTTCGCATAAGAAAAAAATACATCTGGCTCTCTATGTGCCGAGATAATTCGCATCTCATAAGAAATCCCAAGTTTATCCAATATCTCCGCAGCCTTCGCCATAACAGGCATATCCGAATCGGAACCCATCACAATACCAACTTGTGCCATAACAAACCTCCAACCAAAAAATTACTTCTTTTCCTATAGTTTACAAACAATAGCCCAATACGTCAACAAATTTTTTCTTTCATGTCCTATCAAAAGTAACAACAGTTCAACCTTTCGTTTCCTGTTGCAAATATCAAGTCATGCGCCCACACTATTTTGCAGACTTTGCAATAAATACAAAGTCCTAACTTTCCAAAGCATCATTGAGTTCCTCTGTGCCTGCCAACACAAATCTTCCGCACTCAATAATAGGATATGCAACACCACTACGGTCATACGCAACAATGCTTCCCAACTCGTCATATGGAATTGTAATATCTGTGTGACATGCAAAATATGCCTTAGATGGGTTCGTCTTTCTCAGTCTGGAAATAGAGTTTTCCTTCGCAATAACTTCCTTTCCATCCTCATTATAAACTCGAACATCCTCACTTCTCGCATAACAAGTATCCCCGACGGCAAAGTGCGGTCCAGTTTTCTCTGCAATTAGTATTGGGAAAAGCCTTGCAATATCATACTTTTTCGCAGTCATATACGCCGTTGTGTTTGTGCCAATCGCAAATTCTCCAATTGGAAGTGTATCATAATGAAAAAGTACATTTGCCTTAATATAGTCTTTATTTTGCGCTGCATCCTCAAAATTTGTACAGTTGTAATCTACAATCATACCATCTTGAAAATCAATCTCTAAATTATGATATTCCAATTCATTCAAAAAAACACGACTGACGTGAAGTTTTCCATTGGTTCCTTCAAGCACTGGTGATGTAAACACCTCACCGACAGGAATATTGACATCTGCAACACAATTTTCAAATATCGCTTCTTTTTCAGGGTCCGCAATTGGATAAAGTGTTATCCGAAAATCTGTTCGATTTCCATTCATCCCTTTAATCTGCACATATTCTGCCTTGTTGAGCGTCTCAATTATCTTAGCCTGTATGCGCTCATAGGTTTTGTAGTCCAATGTATTTAATCGAATGGTCTCATCAAAAATTTCCCCAAACTGTTCACCAATGCCAGGAACAGGAAATGCGATAATTGTAAAGCTACGCTCTGCTGGATTAATATACTTGCTTGTAATATCTGCGGACGCGCCTCTTAATTCTGCGGACAATTTCTGCTGTTCTGCATTGAGACTACACGTCGTACTCTTTGGTTTTGGCGTAAACGGAGTCTCACCAAAAACTTCAATGACCGCTGGGCCAGCATAGACCGCAGCTTTTTCCTTTACTGCCTCATAGGCGAGCTTCAACACCTCAAGATTCCTGTTTACCAATTTCTTGTCAAGAAACAGTGCTATATCATCTTTGTGGTCATATAAATATTGCTTGTTTGCATCTGCTCCAAAATATCCCCTCTTACGCACAACATTTTTATTGAAAATACTGTTCTCACACCGATATATCGTTGGTTTTAATCCCATTTTTGCAAAATTTGCAATTGCTGCCCGCACCACGCGCTCAAAGCCTAACATATAATGCAAATCTACAGTTTCCTTTTTATCAAGATTGATATGTGCCTTGGCGAAACCAATCCGATACCCTTCTGTATAAGTATCTGCCATCAGTTGAATCCGTTCCTCTGGCAATGAATTTAAATACAATGCCATTTTTTCCACATCTGGCGATACATACTCCCCATAATGATACAAATAGCGCAAATCACTCAAGTCGCTATCCATCACAATACGAACTGCAAAATCGCAATCTGCATCAACTAAATTGCGGATTCTGCGCCCACAAGAAGTCTCCGAATAATCACTCACAAACCAATACAGAGTATCTTTAATATCCTCTAAATTAGGAATTGCCGCTTCCTCTGGCAATGCCATAAGCGTTTTCTCTGATTCCGCGTGCGAAAATGCATAGTAAATCTCCACGAAAAGTTCCATCCGAATGACCATCTCCTCAAAATCCTGTTCAAAGGCATATGGTATCATCGCTCGAATTTCCGTGTATAAAAAGGACAGCAATCTGCCCATTTCCTGTCCAAACTGCGCGCAAGAATAGGAAGGATTTGCATAACTATTATTATATTGCTCGTCGAGAATATCATTATACAATGCTTTATTTTCTGCACGCAGCGCTTCAAGTCCCACAATTTTACTTCTGTTATCGCATGTATTTACCACCATCAAAATAAAATTTGCTGTTCTCTGAAAAAACTCTTTGTAATTCTCAGCCACTTCCTGTGTTGTAACAATCTCTTTGATACGATTGCAGGAAAGCTGATACCTTTCTGTTATAATATCCATCTTAATCTCCATTCCGCCGCCAAACGGCAGCACAAATAGTAATATATAAAAAACGACTTCTTAGGCAGTGTCTTTTGTTGACTTAGAAGTATTTTTCAATTTATTACGCCTAAATAAAATATACCGCCACTAGCTAATATCGCCAGCAGGTTTAGCATAATACCAACAATTGGGAAAAAACGAAAAATATCCTTTTCCATCAATGAGCGTACTCCCAACACTAGTCCCGCCACAGCATAGATCATAACAAGAACAATCACAACTCCATACTGCATTAGCGCTTCCCCCTTATTTAAAAAAGTTAAATAAACCGCTATACAGACAGAACTACATGCAATCAATCCTAATATTGATGACATAATACCCCATCTTGGATTTTTCTTGTCTGTAAAAATATAACCTTTTCTACCAAAAATCCGAAACATATCTCAATTCCTCCATCGTCTATATGGCAATCAAACAAAGGATAAGTTTATTCTTACTCGTGCGATTCGTTTTCCTTTAGGTGCCCACGTGCATGGGAAATGGGCATTTCGTATGAAATGCCCACGCCGCAAAAGATACTCACGGCAGATAAAATCCGCCGTGAGTATCGCGCCATCCACAACCGCACAGCGGCATAATTCCTCATGTGGCTGTGCATATCACATGATACTAAGTGGCAGATTTATCCGACGCTCAGTATAATATCTTAGACTTGCCTGCCAAAAGCCTGCCCCCACTTACCAAAAGCATCACCCCGCTTGTAAGCCCCACAACAATAGATATCACGCCCAACACAATTGAAAGCGCACCAGAACGCCCCATTGTCTTATATATCTTCTCGTTCATACATTCCCCTCCATTTCACAATTTTTTATTTGGCACCATACTGCGCATAATACATATCGATGGCTTCTTTCATCTCATTATCAATTATCACTCTGCCATTGTACGGCTGATTATACAAGTATTCTACAACTTCCTCCATAGTGACAATCGCACCAGTCTCAATTCCGTATACCTCGCGGATTTCTGCAAGCGCATTCTTCTGTGTTTTTCCACGCTCCTGACGATTTAAACTCACCATCAATCCCACAATATCGACATTTGCCTGTTCCATTAAAATAGGAAAAGTCTCCTCAATCGATTTGCCAGAAGTTGTGACATCCTCTATAATAACAACTCTGTCTCCATCATTCAAGCCGCTGCCAAGTAAAATTCCCACATCACCATGATCTTTTATCTCTTTTCTATTTGAACAGTATCTGATATCCTTACCATACAACTCACTAAACGCGATCGATGCTGCCACTGCAAGCGGAATCCCCTTGTATGCTGGACCAAAAAGTACATCAAAATCCGTACCATAATTATCGTGAATTGCTTTCGCATAATACTCGCCAAGCTTGCGAAGTTGTGAACCCGTAACATAGGCTCCCGCATTCATAAAAAATGGAGATTTCCGTCCACTTTTCAATGTAAATTCACCGAATTTAAGTACATCACTATCCACCATAAATTCAATAAACTCTTTTTTGTATTGTTCCATCTTCCCCTTACCTCCGTATACTATTTCTTTTATCTGATATATTTTATTTTCCAGCATCTGCAAATGCCTGATCGATATCTGCAATCATATCTATCACTGCCTGTCTAGACGCATCTGCAAAATGTTCTGGACCAAATTTATCATATTTTTCATTTTGATATGCCGCAATAATTCCTCTAGAAGAATTTACAATCGCACCAAGTCTATTTTCATCAAAGAAGTGTATCAGATCTTTTCCTGTTCCTCCTTGCGCACCATAACCTGGAACCAAAATATACGAGTGTGGCATTACTTTTCGTAAAATCTTGCCCTGTTCTGGGTATGTTGCACCTACCACTGCACCAACACTACTATAGCCATGTACACCCATGCATTGTGCACTCCACTCTGCAACTTTCTCCCCAACAATCTCATAGAGTGGCTTATCCTCAAATGCAATTTTGCCTGCCTGTGCTCCTGTCGCCCCAGCAGTCATCCCAGATTTTACAAATTGGTCCTGAAATTCACCGCTGCTTGGATTGGAGGTCTTCACAAGAATAAAGATTCCCTTTTTCTCCTCTTTACACACATCAATAAAGGGTTGCACACCATCAGAACCAAGATATGGATTGACTGTCACAAAATCCTCATCAAATGCGGAACATAGATTATCGCCCACTTTCACTTTACCAAGATGCGCAGTCGCATACGCTGCCGAGGTAGAACCAATATCTCCTCTTTTAATATCCCCAATTACAATCAGTCCTTTTTCTTTACAGTATGCAACTGTCTTTTGAAATGTAGAAAGCCCTGCTACTCCAAATTGTTCATACATTGCAATCTGCGGTTTGACCGCTGGAATTAAATCTGCAATCTGATCGATAATGGCTTTGTTAAACTGCCATACAGCCTCCGCCGCCCCTTCTAAAGTCTCCCCTTTTTCCAGAAAGGCCTGCTTTAAAATATAATCTGGTATAAATTTTAACATTGGGTCAAGTCCTACCACAATCGGCGCACCTGTTTTTTGTATTTTTTCAATTAATTTATCAATCATGTGTTCCCTCCGTTTATTCCGCTCTCAACAGTTCTGCATACTTTCTTATATTAGATACATTAACATACTTCTGCTCTGATTGTCCAGCTACAATTACAAGAGTTGGCGCCTGCATAACACCATATTGAACTGCAAGGTCCATGTTTTCTTCTGCATCCACAATTGTATAATCCACATTTTGAAGATATTTTTTAGCCAAACTACAGTTTGGACAAGTTTTTGTTGTAAATAGATATGTATTTTGGGGACTGTCAGACTTCCTATCGCTTATATCTGCACATTGTACCTTTTCTGGCTCCGAAAAAACAGGTTTCTTAATATTGTTCCCCATTCGATACTCTGTGCGATTCTGATACTCTTGAAGTTTTCCATCATTCCAGTTCTGCACAGGTCTATAATATCCTGTAATTCGACTATAAATTTCTGTATGTTTCCCACATTTTGGACAGTTTTTCTGTTCCCCTGTCAAGTATCCATGTTCACTACAAATAGAGTATGTCGGGGACATTGTGTAATATGGCAACTTGTAATTTGCAGCGATTGTCCGCACTAGATTTGCCGCTGCCTTCCAGTCAGGAAGTTTCTCTCCCAAAAACGCATGAAATACAGTACCTGATGTGTAAAGTGTTTGCAGCTCATCTTGTATATCAAGTGCATCAAAAATATCTGTCGTATAATCAACTGGCAAATGGGAAGAATTCGTATAATAAGGTTTATCTCCTTCATTTCCCGCAGTAATAATATCACTCCAACGCTCTTTATCATGTTTTGCAAGCCTGTAAGTTGTACTTTCTGCAGGAGTCGCCTCCAAATTATATAAGTCTCCGTACTGCTCCTGGTAATCTGCTAGACGTTCTCTCATATGATTTAGAACATCTTTTGCAAACTGTTGTACTTTCTTGTGGGATAGGTCTGCCCGCAACCACTTCGCATTCAGTCCTGCTTCATTCATGCCAATCAGTCCGATTGTCGAAAAGTGATTGTCAAATTTACCAAGATAACGTTTTGTATAAGGATATAATCCCTCCTCCAAAAGTTTGGAAATCACATTGCGTTTTATTTTTAATGAGCGTGCACTAACATCCATTAATCGATCAAGGCGCTTGTAAAAATCTGCCTCATCCACTGCAAGATAGGCAATACGCGGCAGATTGATTGTCACAACGCCAACACTTCCTGTACTTTCCCCTGAGCCAAAGAATCCACCTGTCTTCTTCCGCAGTTCCCGCAAATCAAGCCGCAGTCGGCAGCACATACTGCGCACATCTGACGGTTGCATATCGGAATTAATATAGTTTGAAAAATAAGGGGTTCCATATTTTGCAGTCATCTCAAACAACAGACGATTATTTTCTGTGTCTGACCAGTCAAAATCGCGTGTTATAGAATAGGTTGGAATCGGATATTGAAATCCACGTCCATTGGCGTCACCTTCAATCATGGTCTCAATAAACGCCTTGTTAACCATATCCATTTCTGCCTTGCAGTCTCCATAGGTAAAGGGCATCTCCTCACCGCCCACAATTGCCGGAAGATTTGCAAGGTCATTTGGAACAGTCCAATCCAATGTAATATTGCTAAATGGTGCTTGGGTTCCCCAGCGACTCGGTGTATTGACCCCATAAATGAACGACTCAATACACTTTTTGACTTCACAATAAGAAAGGTTGTCCGCCTTCACAAAAGGAGCAAGATATGTATCAAACGAAGAAAATGCTTGCGCACCAGCCCACTCGTTTTGCATAATACCAAGAAAATTAACCATTTGACTACAAAGCACAGATAAATGACGCGCAGGAGACGACGTAATTTTTCCCGGAATGCCGCCAAGCCCTTCTCTGATAAGCTGTTTTAAAGACCAGCCTGCACAATATCCTGTAAGCATGGACAAATCATGAATATGAATATCTGCACTTCTATGTGCGTTGGCAATCTCCTCGTCATAGATTTCAGACAACCAGTAATTTGCCGTAACAGCCCCAGAATTGGACAGAATCAGTCCTCCCACAGAATAAGTTACTGTCGAGTTCTCTTTTACCCTCCAATCTTCAATTTTCACATAGCTATCCACAACCTCCTTATAATCCAGAATTGTGGATTTCATATTGCGCATTTTCTCGCGGTGTTTTCTGTATAGAATAAATGCCTTTGCAGTCTCTGTGTAACCTGCCTGCTCCAACACTTTCTCCACACTGTCCTGAATATCCTCAACATGGACAGTGCCATCTTTTATCTTACTCTGAAAATCTGCTGTAACACGCAGAACTAGCAAATCGATCATATTCTGATCAAACTGCATCTGTGTCGCATTAAATGCCTTAATAATCGCACTGCTAATCTTGTCCAAACAAAATGTTGTCTTATTTCCATCTCTCTTTATAACCTCAAACATTGAATCGACTCCTTCACTTAATTTTATTGCGAAAACTTAATGAATCAATGATAGCAGATGGAATATATGAAGTCAATCGAACACTACTAAATATCATATGTTGTTTTTTGTCGAATACAATATCTAGTGTTTTGTGCAACTATCGAGTTTTTAAAAATTCATTCTCTTTTTTGGCTTTCTCGTCATCTGGATACGTTTTTAGATACTCTTGTATCATTGTTTTCGCTTCAGAGAAATTTCCCATATACTCCTTTGCGACAATCTGATTGAAGCGCAACTCCTGAAGGTAAGCAGAACTTCCCATAGCAATTCCTTTCTCAAATGTCGCCGCTGCCTCCTCATACTTCTGCTGATTCATCAGACAGATACCAAGGCTATTATAGAGTGCTGCATCTGGTTCATTGTTGTCCAGATAAGTCTGGTATACCATCGCTGCATAGTTCATATCACCAAGTTTCTCATAAGTCTGTCCTAATATCATAGAAAGCTTTGGGTCATTTCCTTTGATTGAGTTATCAAGACAAATCTGCGCATTTTGATAATCTTCAAGATAATAATATAAAATTCCCTTCTCCCCATCTTTTAACTTCTTATTCTTGTCTAAAAATGCCTGTACATATGTCTTTCCCTGTTCGCCAAATCCCGCTGCCTGCATCTCCACATAAGCGTCTGTCACCAACTCGAGATTGCCGGAATCCAATGCAAACGCTTTCTCAAAATCAGCAATCGCTTCGTCATAGCGATTTTGCCGCAATATTGCACATGCGCGCAAATAATAAGCTTCTTTTTCTTTTTTCTTCAGCGTGATAATCGCTGAGTAAATCTCCTCTGCCTGCGCATATTTCTTTTGTTTCATATAGGCAGATGCAAGATAGTAATTGATATCGTACTCAAGTGCCGTCAATCTGTCCCCAGCAAATTTAATTGCGTTGAGAAAAGCAGTTTCCGCATCCGCATAATTTCCAAGTCCCATATAGGCAATTCCCTGCCCTCTGTACGAAAGTTCCATATCCTCCTTGTCTAATAACGCCTGCTCAAACTTTTCCATTGCACCTTGAAAATCATACTGTTCCACCAATTCCATTCCGGCAGTTAGATTTGTATTCTCCGGTTTTTTTGCGCAACCTCCTATTAGTATTACAAATATAAGCACACAAGTGCCTATCTTTATCCTCCATATTATTTTTCGATTTCTTTTTTGTGTTACAATCATAATAATCCCCTATGCCGCTTTGGGCGACTCAAATAGAAATGAAAAACGCTGTCCTTTGCGTTTTTCCGTGTGAAATTTTAATTTCACACTAACTCTCTATATCCACTCATCGAGCCATACATGTTTTCGCAATAATTTTGCCTTTTGTACAAAATACTTTCTAATCTTTATTGTATTTCCCTCGCAGAGTAAACGATATTCATATCGTTTTAGCGCCGAGGAAAACGAACAAGTCGCTGCTGCGTCAAGAATCCTGCGCACAGTCTCAGTTTCCAGTGCATTGGCAAAAAGATACTCTCTTGTTTTCTCATTGTAGCTATATTCTCTAACATACGCATAAAAAAGCACTGTCAAAACCTTAATATAATACACATGCATACTGTCTGTCAGTTTTTTATCATGATATCGTTTTACGGTTTCCACATGATATGTATAGACTATCCTAATAAAATCAATTAGTTTTTTAATAGGATAATGCCTCATAATACTTCTATCTTTTGGCTCAAAATAATAAATCATTGCCTTTGTCATAAAACAATTTTCACAATGCTCAAAATATTCTGATACAAATAAAAAATCCGCGCCAATCATAACACCTGTTCTAAATTCAATGTGATAGTCTCTAATAATTCTACTTTTAAAAAGCTTTCCCCAACATGTATGAAATACTGGTTCTGTGTACATTAGTCGACACGCTTCCTGCATATCTGTTGATATCACTTCCGAGATTGGCAACATCTGCGCCTTCAGCTTTCCATTGTCTTTATATATCGGGTCATACGCCACTCCACCACTTTCCAAATAACGTTTTTTATATTTCTTTTTTACTGTACATGTAATATAACTGTATGCTATAAAGTCTGCATACTCCTCAAGCACTGCTGCCTCTATCTGTTCCCATGCATCTTCACAAAGCCTGTCCCGCGCATCCAAAAACAGAATATAATTTCCTGATGCCATTTCAATCCCGACATTGCGCACATCTATCTCTTTACATTCCTCTGGTATCACTATCAGCTTAATGCGTTTGTCCCGCTGAATATATCGATTGACCACAGCAGCAGTCTCATCCGACGCACTCGTATTGAACACAATACATTCCATTTCTATTGTTTCTCGTGGGCATCTCGTAACACTTCTAAGACATGCCGCAATCCGTTTGTACCACTCTTTTGGATACACCGAACTATGTTCTCCAAAATCGACTACACCTGGTTTTGGAGAGCTATACCACTTTTCTTCTGATTCCCAAGAACTTTTATCATCTGCAATCTGTTTCCAACTGCAAGCTGGTATCACAACACTCAAATCCATAGACACACTTCCCCTTCCTTCTTCTAATAGGAACAAGCAACGCCTACCTGCTCTCTCCCAGCACATGCCAAATCGTTTCCGAAACACTTTCATATTTATCCCAATATCGTTTTTATTATATACTATTTCACACAAGAAAACAAACAAAAAATCGAGCAGGGAAGATTCTACTTCCCTTGCTCGATTTGCATTTACTATTCACTCTCGCTGTCTCGTAGATTCCCTTATCACAAGTTCAGCCGGATATGTTATATGTTGATGTTCTCTCTTTCCTGAAATAATGTCAAAAAGCAGCTTTGTTGTATCTTTTGCCATCTTCTCTACAGGTTGTCGTATTGTCGTGAGACTTGGCACAATGTAATTTGTCATATCAATCCCATCATAACCAGCCAAAGAAATATCCTCCGGCACACGCAACCCCGCTTCGTGCAACGCCCGCAACGCTCCAATAGCAAGTGAATCTGACACTGCATACAACGCGGTGAATGACTCCCCACGCGCAAGCAACTTCTTTGTGGACAGATATCCATTTTCCATAGAAAAATGGCTCAACGCATCATTTGTATGGCAAATAAGATTGGGGTCAATTGCAATGTTATGTGCCTTCAATGTATCATAATATCCTTCTAACCGTAGTTTACTAATGCTTTGTTCCTGTGCTTCCGCTACAAGAATTGCAATCCTTATATGTCCTGAATTAATCAAGTACTCTACCATTTTGGCACTTTCCAAACGGTCATCCACACTGATACTTGAATACAAATTTCTACTAATATTCTCTGGAATAGACCCTACTGTACTAAAAACAAATGGCACATTTAATTTACTCAGTTTCTCCTCAGAATGCGAGAATAATCCGCCTAAAAAGATAATGCCCCGCAAACGCTTTTCCTTAACCACCTTCTGAGCCACATTCACTTCATCCTCGTCCGCTTCCACATGTGACAACTGCATTATATAATTTTTTCTCTTACACTCTTTCTCAATGACCTGAATCATATTCGTAAAAAATGAATTCGAAATTCCCTTGATAAGTACCGCAATCGCCTTCGCATCTGACCGCTTTAAATTTCTAGCACTATCATTTGGAACATAGCCGTATTCTTGGATTGTATCCAATATCTTTTGCTTGGTTTCAGGATTAATATCTGGGTGATTATTAATGGCCCGTGAAACTGTGCTGACCCCTACACCGCAAATTTTTGCTATATCCTTTATTGTTGGTTCTAACACATTCCTCACCCCTATTGGTGTTTTTTTGTATCTTTACGAGTAGTTCTTCCATAAAGTAATGAAAGCTCTAACATTCGTTTTGATAATTCTTCTGTGCAGGCATCATGCTCCATACGCCACTCCCAGTTTCCGCCTAATGTAGAAGGTATGTTTATCCGCGCCTCTCCCCCAAGTCCAAGATAATCCTGTATTGGTATAATTGCTGTATCCGCGACACAACCAAGCGCAGTCCGAATCAAACTTTCACAGAGATCTGGCCTTCTTTTGACATTCAAATATTTTTTTGCAAAAGCAAAATCCTTTCTGTTCAAAGAAGAAATCCATCCATTTACAGTATCGTTGTCATGTGTCCCTGTGTACACCACACAGTTATTTGTATAATTATGTGGCAGATAGTCGCTGTCCCCCTTCGCGTCAAACGCAAATTGTAACACTTTCATTCCAGGATATCCTGTCTTTTTTACCAACTTTAAGACACTTGGCGTCAAAAATCCCAAATCCTCAGCAATCACTGCCTGACTACCAAGCTCTTTCTTTATCACCTCAAATAATTTATAGCCTGGCCCCTTCTTCCATGCGCCATTCTCTGCGGTTTCATCCCCATATGGAATTGCCCAATATTCGTCAAATCCACGAAAATGATCAATCCGTACAATATCATAAATGCGAAAACAATGCGAAAGCCTTCGCAACCACCATGCAAATCCCGTTTCCTCATGATAATCCCATTTGTACAGTGGATTCCCCCAAAGCTGGCCTGTGTCTGAAAACGCATCCGGTGGACATCCTGCAACCGCAATGGGCACATTCTCCTCATCAAGCTGGAACAACTCTGGATTCGCCCATGTATCCGCGCTGTCAAACGCTACATAAATTGGGATATCGCCCACAATGCAGATTCCCATTTTGTTAGCGTACTCTTTGAGTGCCATCCACTGTTTAGAAAACAGATATTGTTGATAACTGTAAAATGCAATGTCGTCTGCAAGTTTCTCCTCGTAATATGCCATCGCCTGTGGTCTTCTAAGACGAATATCCTCATCCCACGCAATCCATGATACGCCATCCAAAGAATCTTTGATTGCCATATACATTGCATAATCTTTGAGCCATTGCTGATTCGCCTCAACAAATTCTATATATTCCGCGCTTTCGCTAATGTTCGCCCGCGCAAATGCTTTGCGAAGAAGGTCGAATCTTGTATGATAAATCTTTTCATAATCCACCCTTTTGGTATCACTACCAAAATCAACCGACGAGCATTCTTCTTCCGTAAGCAGCCCCTCCTCAATCAGTGCATCCAAACTGATATAATATGGACTGCCTGCAAAGGTCGAAAAAGACTGATATGGAGAATCTCCATATCCCGTGGGACCCAGAGGTAAAATCTGCCATAACGACTGTCCTGACGCTGCCAAAAAATCCACAAACGCATAGGCTTCTTTTGAAAATCCGCCTATTCCAAATCTTGATGGTAAGCTGGAAATCGGCATAAGTACGCCACTTCTTCTCATAAGCATCTTCCTTTCTAAAAATAAGTATGTTCCTTTTCAAAGTCGACAGAAACATTATCAATTTTTTTTGCATCGTTTTCGGTAACGTTTCCAACAGACATAATTTTATCATACCATCTCACCTAATAAATCGCAAGGCATTTCTTCCCATCTATGTATTTTTAGAGTTACTTTTCACACCCGCGCCAAAGTAGTGGGAATCATGCGCCAAAATGCTTGCCTTTTAGCATTTTGTGTGCAAAATCTGTTATAATTCACACCTCAATAACTTATAACATGATAAAAACTGGCGTGGGTGTGAATTGTAACTTTTTAGAATATTTATCCAAATCACAATCTTAAAATTTTAGCAAAAACGCCAAAAGACAAAGGAGGAAATTTAATCCCTCCCATAGATATCCCGCGTATAGATTTTTTCTTCTACGTCTTTTAACTCCTCTGTCAAACGGTTTGCAATAATGACATCTGACATTTCTTTGAATGCTGCAAAGTCACGAATCACTCTAGAGCGAAAGAAATAGTCCTCTTTAAGCGTGGGCTCATACACAACCACCTCAACACCTTTTGCCTTAATGCGCTTCATAATTCCTTGTATCGAAGACTGACGGAAATTATCTGAATTTGTCTTCATTGTCAGTCTGTATACGCCAACAATCTGTGGTTTCTTTGCCAATATCATATCTGCAATATGATCTTTTCTTGTTCTGTTTGCATCCACAATCGCCGATATTATATTATTTGGCACATTCTCATAATTTGCCCGCAACTGTTTCGTGTCCTTTGGCAGACAGTATCCACCATACCCAAAAGAAGGATTATTATAATGATTTCCAATTCTGGGGTCAAGTCCCACACCCTCAATAATCTGTTTTGTATTGAGTCCGCGCATCTCTGCGTAAGTGTCCAACTCATTAAAATATGCCACTCGAAGTGCCAGATAAGTATTGGCAAAGAGTTTGATTGCCTCCGCTTCTGTCGTGTCAGTAAACAGCGTTGGAATATCCTGTTTAATTGCCCCTTGCTTTAACAAATCTGCAAATATTTTTGCGCGCTCTGACTGTTCTCCCACAATAATACGTGATGGATAAAGGTTGTCATAAAGTGCCCTTCCCTCCCGCAAAAACTCAGGTGAAAAAATAATATTATCAGTGCCATAACGTTTTCTAATCGCCTTTATATATCCAACTGGAACTGTTGATTTAATAATCATAACAGCGTCTCTGTTCACTTTCTCAACAAGCTCGATCACTGCTTCAATAGAGCTTGTATCAAAATAATTTTTGTCTGGATCATAGTTGGTCGGCGTTGCAATAATAACATATTCCGCATCCTGATATGCTGCTTCTGCATCCGTCGTTGCTGTGAGATTTAATTCCTTATTTGCCAGATATTCCTCAATCTCCTTGTCAATAATTGGCGATTTTTTATTGTTAATGAAGTCTACCTTTTCCTGAAAAACATCCACTGCTGTTACCTCATTGTGTTGTGCTAATAATATGGCATTGGAAAGCCCTACATATCCAATACCAGCCACTGCAATTTTCATCTTAATCCTCCTTGCCGCCTCAAATAGGCTGTGTGAAACTTAATCGTTCTTAGACACCTTGTAACACATTTTTATATAACGCTTATATAACATACGCTTATTTTTTAATTCAATGTCCTTCCTGCCAGCGATTCCAAAACTGCTCAACTTTATTAGCAATTCCTGACACACTCACAACCTCATACCGACTCCATTCCCTAGGAAACATTCGCCTGTACTGTGGTTCCAGAAAGCGTTCGTCGAGCAACGCTACTACCCCAATATCCTCCGCAGTGCGAATTACACGCCCCGCCGACTGTAATACTTTGTTCATACCTGGATATCGATATGCATAGTCAAAACCATTATCACCCTGCGCGTCAAAATGCTGTCTTAGAAGCTCACGCTCACACCCCACTTGCGGAATACCAGTTCCCACAATCAACGCACCAATTAAGCTATCGCGCTTCAAATCAATCCCTTCTGAAAAGATTCCTCCCATGACGCAAAAACCAATCAGAATAGAAACCTCTGTGCCCTCATTTTGAAATCGCAGCAAAAATTCCTCTCGTTTCGCCTCGCTCATATAATCCTCTTGCACAATACATTCTATATGCTCTGCATCATAGTAGGCTTCCACGAAACAGTGATGCACTTTTTCCAGAAAGAGATGAGATGGCAAAAACACCATGTAATTTCCATGTCGTTGTTGTACCACTGCATAAATATAATCCGCAATGCGCCGAAATTCATCCTCACTTCTTCTATTATATTTGCTTGTGACATCACTTGCAACAAAAAGCGCCTTTTTATTTTCATCAAAAGTCGATTTGGCATAAACCTCATAATCTGTTGGCTCACCACCCAACAACTTTTTATAATATTGTATTGGTAATAATGTCGCTGAAAATAAAATTGTACTTCTGCCCTTCTGCATACACTGACGCAGATTTAACGCTGGGTTGACACAGAAAAGCTTTAGCATAAAATCTCCATTTTCTAGAAGCTGACTATATATCACATAATTTTCATCCATAATCTCATAGATGTTTAAAAAATGCGCCATTTCAAAATAAAAATCCATCAATTCTTTTTTATTCGGGAAAGTGTCATGCTCGTCCAAAAAATCGTCAATCGCCGCAAATAGTTGATTTAACACCATTACAAAACTATCAATTTCTTCCTCTTTGCGATAGTTTTCACATTGCCTTTTCATTGCCAGCAACTCTTTATTACATCGGTCAAGAAACTTTGAAATCTTTGGCGAAAGCTCTTTTATCAGACGCTTCATCTGCAAAAAAGACTCTTTAAACAGCGCTGCACTGTACATTTCTCTGCCGCGGTCCAGGAGATTGTGCGTCTCATCAATCAGAAATACATAATTTTGTTTACCAAGGCCATCCGCAAAAAAACGCTTGAGATACACTCTTGGGTCAAAGACATAATTGTAATCACAGATAATCGCATCGGAAAATAAACTCATGTCAAGACTTAGCTCAAACGGACATACACGGTGTTTTTCTGCGTATTCTTGCACCTTCTCCCGCGTAAAATGCTCCTCTTGTGTTAGCAGTTCATACATGGCATCATTGATACGGTCATAATGTCCATTCGCATAGGGACACGCTTCTGGATTACACTCTGTTTCTTCCTGCGCTCCCCCTTCTTGTTTCAGAAAACAAATCTTATCCTTCGCTGTTAAGACAATCGTTTTGATATGAAGTCCATTCTTCTGCAAAAGTCCAAAACATTCCTGTGCAACGGTGCGAGTGATGGTTTTTGCTGTGAGATAAAAAATCTTCTCCGTCATGCCCTCCCCCATAGATTTCACCGTTGGAAAAATGGTTGATATCGTCTTTCCAACACCTGTTGGCGCCTCCAAAAATAGTTTTCGCTTATGATAAATTGTCCGATAAACATACGTTACAAGATCTTTTTGTCCATCACGATAAGCGAATGGAAACACAAGTTGTTTTATTGATACAGTGCGAACCTTATTCCATATAAACTGAAAATCTGCCCACTTTTTATATTCTAACAGGAGCTCCTCAAACCAACTTTTTAATGTCGTAAAAGTATAATCCTCATGAAAATATTTAAGTTCTTCTGTCTCAATATGACAATAGGTCATGCGCACACAAATTGAATCCAAAAAATTTTCTGCCGCGTACATAAACGCATAACATTTAGCTTGTGCAAGATGGACTCTAGCAGGCGCAGTAATGCGCTTTAAATCCTTGTAAGTACCCTTAATTTCATCGATAGTTACCTTGTTTTCTTCCGTGTCATTGAGACGCATGTCCTCTATGAAAGGCAACGCATGTGTACCAAAATTGTAATCAATAATTCCATCTGCCCTTCCTTCTATTATAACGTCATACTGCTCTGTTGTCCATCTATACCGCAGTCCAATCTCAGCGTGATACTCACTGCTCATACGACGTTGAATCATTCGATGAATGCGACTTCCCTCTTGCATCGCAGTGTCTGAACCACCTGATTTTCTATTGTCAATGCTGCCCTCTCGCAGTATAAACTCTACAAGCTGGCGAACAGATACATGTATCTCCATTCAAATCCCCTTTGTAAACAAAAACTCTCTCTAAATGACAGTTTACCCGATCACTTAGAGAGAGTCAATCGAATTTTATGCAATGGCAAGACCATTTACATAGCTCTCAAATTCGTCATTGTGTCCTGCGTACTGCAGGGTGAGGATTGAACGGAAATCCAGCCCCATCACGCCAAGAATGGATTTAGCATCCACTGTATAGTGATTGTAGGAAATATCGATATCAAAGTCGCACTTTGATGCCTCATTTACGAAATTCTGAACTTCCGCAGGTGTCATTTTGATTTTGCGTTCTCTCATAATATCAACGTCCTTTCCACACAAAATTATTCGTTTTCTGGTTTCTCTGTTTTACGTATTATAGTATACAATATGTGTAAAGTAAAGCTTTTTGCCAGATTCTGGCGTATTTCGTCATTTCTGTTTATACATTTGTTCTGCTCTGCGTTGAATTGTAAAATACTTTGTATATTTTATATAATTCATTCTTTCCAATAATTAGATTATTATACAAATTTTAATAAAATAATGTATTTCTATTTCTTTTCAATGAACAAAAATAAAAAGTTTCTTTCAAAACCTTGTAAATTCGCTCTTGAAGAGAAAACGACAATTAATGTGTTAAATTGTAACACTTTTAGGCTTGCATTTTACTTTTTTTCAACTATACTGTCAATTATACGCTCTTAGGATCGATAGAAAATAGTAAGATATGCAAATAGCACAAAATAGTTCTATCGTTCCTTAGAAAATGTTATACAGAGCGTTCAAGAAACTTGATCACTTTGTATAAGGAATGCACACATTCGCATAAAATATTATATCGCTTTATAGCTGCGGATGGTGCCACATGCTCAGCCAATTTAATTGGCCGTGAATATACCAAAAGAAAAGCGAGGTACTTAATAATGACTGCCATGAAATGGTTCTACTCCTTTCTAAAAAAACACAATCGCAGTATGATACTAGGACTATTATTAGTCACTATCATTTCTATACTTGCCATTGTAAAACCAATTGTTTCTGGTGCTATCGTTGATGATGTTATCACTGCCGGAGACTATGAAATGTTGCCAAAACTTATTGCACTCCTCATTCTAATTACAATATTAAGGGGTGTGTTGCGCTTTTGGTCGCAGGTTATTTTTGAAAGCTGTTCACAAAATGTGCTCTATACCATGCGAGACACTGTCTACCGAAAACTTCTTCAGGAAGATTTTAACTTTTATAATAAGAAGCGCACCGGTGATTTATTGAGCAGGCAGACTGGTGATATGGACGCTATACGACACTTTATTGCATTTGCGATCTATCAAGTTTATGAAAATGTTTTTCTATTTTTCTTTGCACTCATTATGATTTTTACTGTTAGCTGGAAACTTGCACTCTGTATGTGTGTGGTATTACCTTTTGCACTGCTTGTGACTTTAAGTCAAACCAAAAATGGTCGTCCTCGCTTTCAAAAAATTCGAGAACAATTCTCGTCACTCAACACCTTTGTGCAGGAAAATGTCAGCGGAAACCGCGTTGTTAAAGCATTTTCCAAAGAAGATTATGAAATTGGAAAATTTAATAAAGAAAATGATGCTTACAGAGATGCCGAACTTGCCGCTGCAGAAATTTGGACCAAATATGTGCCACAGTTTGAGTTCCTCTCAAATATGCTCACTGTCATTCTAATGCTTGTCGGTAGTATTATGGTAATTCAGGATAGTATGACTCTTGGAAATTATGTTACAATAAATGGTTATCTATGGATGCTAATGAATCCGCTGCGTCAGATCGGTTGGCGTATCAATGACATTCAACGTTTCACTACATCTGTAGAAAAAATCTATGCGACCTACAGTGAGGAACCTAAAGTAAAACACCCAAAAAAGGCAATTCCCTGCCGCAAACTTCAAGGTGATATCGAGTTCCGAAATGTATCTTATAGTGCAGACGACGAGGATATTATTCACAATGTCAGTTTTAAAGTAAAGAGTGGTCAGACCGTGGGAATCCTTGGTTCTACTGGCTCTGGCAAATCTACCATTATGAATTTAATCTGTCGTTTTTATGATGTCACAGATGGTGAGGTTCTAGTAGATGGTCGAAATGTCAAAGAGCTTGACCTTTATAACCTTCGTCAAAATATTGGTATGGCAATGCAAGACGTCTTCCTTTTCTCGGATACTGTTGAAGGTAATATCGCTTACAGTCGACCAGACTGCCCTTTTGAGGAAGTGCAAAAAGCTGCGATAATGGCAGACGCAAACAACTTTATCTGTGAAATGCCCGACGGATATGACACAATTGTCGGCGAGCGTGGTGTAGGGCTTTCCGGCGGTCAGAAACAACGCATCTCACTGGCAAGAGCACTGTTAAAAGAACCTTCTATATTAATACTAGATGATACGACTTCTGCCGTTGATATGGAAACAGAAAGCTATATCCAGCAACAGCTAAACAATATTGACCATGCCTGTACTATTTTTGTCGTTGCCTATCGCATCTCGTCTATTAAAGATTCCGATTTAATTTTGGTATTAAATGACGGAGAGATTGTCGAACAGGGAACACACGAAGAATTGTTGGCAAACAATGGCTACTATGCAACAGTATTTCGCCATCAATATGGAGATTTTGAAAAGTACGTTGATGAAATCAATCAAAATGCAATCAGAGGAGGTGGGAACCATGGCACGAAATAAATATGATATTGATGAAGTGATAGAAGATAAGTTTGACCTAAATCAGTTAAAACGGGTATTTCAATATGTAAAACCTTATCGTGTGCAGCTCGCCATTGCACTTTTCTTAATGCTGTCTGCCTCAGCGCTCACTATGCTCTTTCCAATGTTTATCAGTGAAATTATGGATACCTATATTCCTGAAAAAAATATTCGGGCAATTGTCATTATCACAGCACTGTCACTTATCATTGTACTGTATACTTGTGTGTGCATTCGATTAAAAATTCGCATCACAAGCCGCATTGGACAAGCAATTGTACATCAATTGCGTTCCGATATCTTCTGTCATTTGCAGGAGCTACCTTTCTCCTACTACGACGATCGCCCTCATGGAAAGATACAAGTGCGCGTGGTCAACTATGTAAACAGTTTAAGCGATTTGCTTTCAAATGGTATTATCAACACCATTACTGACATGTGCAACTTAATTTTTATTTTGATATTTATGTTTGTGTTACATGTGCGACTCACTCTAATTTGTCTTTGCGGTCTGCCAATACTAATGGGTGTGATCATCTTTGTAAAAAGGCGTCAACGGCGTGCATGGCAGATACAGAGCAACAAACAATCCAACCTCACTGCCTATATTGCAGAGAGCATCAACGGAATCCGCGTGACACAATCTTTTGTGCGCGAGCGCGAAAACACTTCCATTTTTAATCATCTCAGCGATAGTTATCGAAGTGCATGGATGCGCGCCGTAAAATACAATTTTATTATGTGGCCTTGTATCGACTCCATCTCAACTGTTACAACTGCATTTATCTATGTGATTGGTATTGGTTGGATTTCTGGAGAACTTTATGGTGTGACAGTTGGTATTCTAATTGCATTTACCTCCTACATCTCAAGATTTTGGGAACCAATCAATACCCTCGCCTCATTTTACAACTCTTTGCTTACTGCAATCGCCTACTTAGAGCGCATCTTTGAAACAATTGATGAGCCAGTAAATGTAAAAGATTCAGAGAATGCTGTACCTATGCCTCCAATCAAAGGTAGTGTCACATTTCAGGATGTGTGCTTTAGCTACGAGGACGGCGTTCAAATTTTGAACAAAGTAAATTTTACAACAAATCCAGGCGATACCTATGCAATTGTGGGACCTACTGGCGCGGGAAAATCAACCATTGTAAATCTAATCTGTCGTTTCTACAATGTAGACTCTGGCAAAATTCTGATTGATGGCACTGATATCTCTAATGTAACATTAAAATCACTGCGTGGACAGATGGGTATTATGATGCAGGACAGTTTTATTTTCTCCGGCACTATTATGGATAATATCCGCTATGGAAATTTAACCGCCACAGATGAGGAAGTTATTGCTGCCGCTAAAACAGTATGCGCCCACGATTTTATTATGGAAATGGAAAACGGCTACCAAACACAAGTCAACGAACGCGGAAGCCGCCTCTCAGCTGGGCAGCGACAACTAATTAGTTTCGCGCGGGCACTGCTTGAAAATCCAGCAATTCTAATACTTGATGAGGCGACCTCAAGCATTGATACGGAAACAGAAATTTTGCTGCAAAAAGGATTAAACAAGCTTTTGGAAGGACGAACCTCCTTTATCATTGCTCACAGACTTTCCACAATAAAAAATGCAAGCCGTATCCTGTATGTCGACAAAGGAAATATCCTTGAAGCTGGAACCCACGAGGAACTACTTGCACAAAAAGGTGAGTATTATAAACTGTTTATGTCACAGTATGATTTTTTGGTGAGTAAGCAAGAGGCATAAAAGCATGTTTAAAGTATAACTTTTCATAGCACCAGAGAGGTTACAATTCACACCAACATCAGATTTTGCACTAATTTACGAACATTCGGTGTGAATTGCAACAATGGATGCACACAAAATGCCTAAGAACAGGCATTTTGGCGCTGGATCCGACACCATGCAGCAAGTGCATGGCGCGGGTGTGAAAAGTAACCCAGAGAGTTCTTAAAAATTCTGGTGCTATGGTTATTGATTGGAATCTATAACAAAAGTTCTTCACTTCTCTTTTAACCAAGCATCTCTCTTGGTTTCATAAAGCGCCTTAAAGATATCGATATCTTCCAATGTGGTAATTTTGATATTTTTGTTGGAACCGTATGAAAAATGAAGCTCCTCTCCAAGCTCCATCATCAAGGTGTTTGTATATACTGCATTTGTAATTCCCTGTTTTAATGCTTCCTTGTGGGCCCAAAGCACCTTTCCATATTGATATGCCTGTGGCGTCTGAACACGCATAATATCATTTCGGTCGATTCCAATATGTCCTACCTCTCCATCTTCTGTACGCATAATGGTCTCTTGACAGCGGATTGCAGAAAGTCCCGAACCATATTGTTTTGCCTTTGTAATACAGTCTGTTATAATCTCTTGTGATATCATTGGACGCACTGCATCGTGTATCATCACTATATCGTCTTGCTTACAAACTTCTTCCAGTGTAAGTAATGCATTCCTTGCAGAGGATTGACCATTATCTCCCCCTTCTACAATCCAGCGTAACTTTGTTATTCCAGCCGCTGCCGCATAACCTTTCAAAACATCATGCCAGCCATCGATGCAAGATACAATAATGCCATCTACTTCTGGATGTTGTTGAAATGCCTCCAATGTATAGATAATAATGGGCTTTTCATAAATACTGATAAACTGTTTTGGAACAGATTGTTCTGTCCGAGAACCACTTCCTCCAGCCAAGATTATTGCAATGTTCATAAATTTTCCCTTCTTTTTTATTTTGTCTTTGGGTATTTCCATATTAAATCTTTTCTATATTTATCTTTCTCTCAAATGCTTTATCTTATATATCACCATTTTTCATGGCATATAATGCCTTAAACATTGCTACATCTTCTACAGTATTAATTTTTAAGTTATTGTCTGAACCTTTTGAAAAATTCACATTTCTTCCAAGCCGAGAAATCATATTGTTTGTATCAATTTCGCCTTCAATTCCTTTTTCTAGTGCCTCCTCATGTGCTTTTTTAAGTTCTCCTAGAAAATAGGTTTGAGGAGTCTGAATCCGGCGAAATGCATAGCGTGAAATGGACAATCTTCCTGTCATACCATCATCCGTCATCATAACATTATCCATAGAAGTTACCGCCGCAACACCCATTCCTTTTCTTTTACAAGTATAAATACTATCCGAAATAACTGTGTTTGAAACCATAGGTCGTATCGCGTCATGGATGACAATAATGTCTTGAGACGAACATTCTTGCATCAGTCTGTCCACTGCAATTTTTGAGGTCTCCTGCCCAGTTCTTCCTCCAGGAATAACCCATTTAAGTTTATTAATACCAAACTGTTTTGCGTAAGCTTCTACCATATTTTCCCAACCTTTTAGGCAAGCTACCGCAATCATATCAATTTCAGGATGATTCTCAAAAGTCTCCATTGTATATACAATGACTGGACGATTATATACATTTACAAATTGCTTTGGTATATTCATTCTAAAAGTTGGGTCTGTACCTGCTGCAAGTAATAATGCTATGTTCATTCTACTCTCTCCCCTTATTTGAATTATGCCTTTATCCATCTATTCTCGCAATATCTTTACAGTTTTACTAAGTCCTTCTTTTATTGGAGTGACTGCCTGCCAACCAAGTTGTTCTATCTTTGTACTATCTAAAATTGCTTTTGTTGCAGTAGAATACCCTGCCTGTTCTATGGCATCTGGTAGCTCAAAAATAACTTTTGTTCCTGCCTCTTTGGCAAGAAGCGCCGCCAAATCCTTTAGTGTAATATCAGAAGCGCTGTCAGCAATATTTATCGCACTGCCCACTTCCCCTTTTATCAAAAGACAAAGTGCTGCCACTGCTGCATCCACCACATAAATATAAGAATACAGCTGATTTCCCTCACTTTTTAATACAATATCCTCGCCTGCTACGGCCTTTTTGATAAACTGTGCAATTGCCTTAGAATCTTCCATTGACATTGTCGGGCCATATACACGCGAAAACCTTCCTATTATAAAGTCCTGCGCTTTCTGTGACGCAAAGGCATTGCAAAGTGCCTCGCCAAGACGCTTGCTTTCACAATATCCGGCGCGAGTTGTATTGCAATCAATATATCCTAGATAACTTTCATTAAACTTGTCCACATCATTTCTGTTCTCCCCATAGATTTCTACAGAAGAAAAAAAGAAAAAACGTTTACAATGGTGGCTTGAAGCATAATCTAACAGATTATATGTACCCTGCACATTTGCAGTAATTGTACCAATTGGGTCTGTAGCGTATGCGCGTGGATGTGTGTTGCTTGCTGCGTGGAGGATATAATCCATATCTCCAAGCTCTGGCAAAGGTATGTTAATATCGTGTGAAATATAGGTAAAAAATGGATTATCCCAATATGGTGCAAAACTGCATTTTGCTTTTTCTGCATTGCGACTTACTGCTATAATATATATTTTTTGATTGTCTTTATCAACACTTTGGTTTCGTTCCATCAAGATATCAATAATCACAGAAGAAATCATACCAGTTGCACCAGTGATAAGAAGTCGTTTTCCCTCAAGTAATTTCCATGGAAGTTCAGTATTGACTACTTGCTTTATGTCTGATTGATAAATAGAATTATCTCGTAATTTATACATTTTACCTCCCTAATAAATATCTTTGATATTAACATCAAATTAACTTACACTTTTATACTACCTTTTCTATTGAATAAAATTTTTATCAGCAAATACAATCTTATACTTATTATTGTATTTATGAAAATAAAGTGTTATCAATCTCTCCGAAATAAATCCTGGATAACGATTCTGATAAGAATCTTCTTTATCCCCACAATATTTTACAACTGCATCTAACACAGGAAACATCCATTTACATAAATCATCCAAAATTTCCTTTTTCATAATGAACATATTGCAAGGTAAATACAAGTTACTCGAAAATACTTGTTTTGCAACCTTATAGTCCTCTAAATAATTTTCCAAAAGATATTTCATCAAATAATCCCAGTCCATCGAATCGTGCCTGTCCTTGTAATTTTCCTCAATACTAGGATAAACAAATGTTGGCACTGGAAGAATAACATCTACTTTATTTGAAATCATAATATTCTGCCACTTATCAGGAAGAATAAAATGCCGCCTGTAATGACTTAGACCAACAATATCCTCCTTGGCATTTTTCCAAATCCAATAAAGCACTGTCAATTCACAATACTGTCGGTTTTTTAATGAAATATTTTCCCCCTCACAATCTACAAAAATATCAGGCATCAGTCTTTGCTTTGTCAGCGCTGCCCCAGCTTGTATTATTTTCTCATAGTCTGGACATTGATAGGCAGTCTGCAAAGGTTTGTCATAGATCGACTTTGCCATATAAATAGCCACTTGCAGTTGATTATCATACAAATCTGATATTTTCTTAAATTTCATGTGCTCTTGTGAATAATATTTTCTCACATATGCATTGCGAAGAAAGTTATCGATTTCAACTGTCACTGGAATAATTCTATATACACCTTTTTTTAAAAGTCTATCTTGAATCGCCGCATGATATATTCCCTTTGTAGCAATAAATACATTGCAGGAGCAGTCAATTTGTTCTATAGAATTTAAAAGTTGTACTGGGATTCCATCTATTGATAATTCATTTCCATCTATCTCGTCAACTAAAAAAGACAAAATCTTTATTTCAGGATATAATAGTTGTAGATATCCCTTTAAAGTTTTGGCTCGTGAATGAGCTCCAAAAATATATACTTGCGGTGTATATTTGAATTCCTGCATCACTAATTTCCTTTCCTTCCTCTGTATACTTCCACAAGTTTCCCTGCTGCGCTTCTTATATCATATCCATGTCTAACAATCTCATCATCTACCCATTTCCTATCGTTATCCTTTTGTGCTCCTATTAGTATATTCTCCCAAATACTTTCATCTAATGGTAGATATTCAACCAAATCTGTTATCCTTGTTTCTTTTGATAATGTATCTGAAACATAACACTTAAGTCCTGCTGCTTGCGCCTCAATTGCACAGATCGACAATCCCTCAAAATGCGACGGCAAGCAAAATACATCCATCGCTTGCAGATAATCTTCTATATTTTCCTGCCAGTCCAAACATATCGCACTATCTTTCACACCGAGTTTTTTTATTAGATTTTTTAAATATTCCTTTAATTCTCCTTGTCCTATTAGCATCAAAAAGAGTTTATTATTCTTTTGCTGTGCTTTCGTAAATGCCCTGACTAGAAACTCCTGATTTTTCTGATAAGAATATCGTCCAACATTTCCTATTACCACTCTACCTTTTAATCCAAGCTTATCGCGCATAAATTTTCTTTTTTCAAGATTAAAATGATATTTCTCAACATCAATTGCATTGGGTAAAATCCTTATTCGTTTTTTTGGTATCTGCTCTCCATACAACCACTCTCCTGCCAGTTTAGAACATGCACATACATCTGTTGCCATATTCATGCTAAATTGCTGTTTATACTCCTCATGAATCGCCAAAATCCTGTCTCTATCCTCTTTAGTCGCAAAATCCACTCCTGTACTATGAGAATGCACTATCACCTGTGAAATACCAAGCTCCATTGCAATTTGTTCAATTAAAAATCCTCGCCAAACACTTGTATGCAAATGAATGGCATCAAAACCATTGCTCAAAATCCTAATGATTTCTCTTTTCAACCCTTCTCTGCCATCTCGTTCTGTATTTTCAAAAGACCAAATATTAAAATGGTACTTTTGATATTCTTTTGTTTCCATCAAGGCCTTCTTATTTCTTGTAAGAAATTCAAATTGATATCTGTTCTGATCAATATATTGCATATGGTTCAAAATGTATTTATATACACCGTTATTAATTTCCGGCGGTGTCATATGTAAAATTCGGATTTTGCTCATACCACATCTTCCTGTAACAGTTTTATTTCCATATGGTTACTTTTCCTTCCTACATAACTTTCAACTGTGTGGTTGAATTATATAAAGATGCCTCAACAATATATTTTTACACACAAGTGGAATAATTTTGTACATTAAACGATCACTTTTATAATCTCACGATTGTACTTTTCATCCGTTATATGCTCTGATACAATCCTTCCAAGAGGTGCCTCATTTACATACTTGCCTTCAATTGGTATTTTCTTGTCAGTCTTTCTTAAAAACCACTCGTACTCAATATCAAGATGTCCTATATCCAATGCTTGAAATCCTTCTGTTACTAAGTCATATGCCATTACTGTAGCTGTATGCCCCAATGCTATTAAAATAATCCTATTTTTATCTATTTTCTTTGCCTGTTCAAGTAATTCATTGTATTTATCAAACGAATTTACTGCTGGACCTAAAATTCTCTCACAAGATTTTGCATTATCTATCAAGTCATTTCCTACGCCAAACCTAGTTTTTTCGCCTTCAATAATCGTAATATCTTTATTATTCCATACCGACCTTAATGACAAAAAACGTTCTCTTACTCCGTATTTATTGATATAATCTTTATATGGACGAGTAATAAATGCATTGTAATATTCCTTATCCATATCAAATATGCTGTAATCATGTTCTCTTCCACCATCTGCAAGGTGTCTACGAAACCAGTTTTTGTGTTCTTCATTTTTATTAAAGAAATCTCCATAAATATCAGGAATACATACCATATGCCTTGGCAAATTGCTTTTTAATATTTGTCTTAATCGCATAATTAAAGTTTCGTCGGAGATTTGAAAAGTAGAAAAATTACGATTCAATATCATATTCAATTCACCATCACCGTAACGGCTCATTGAATAGCCTTCTTTCAGTTTTTCCAGCGTTTCATCTATTGACCTAACTATTGGTCTTCTGATATGTCCTTTTTCAATTCCTGCACTTATTTCATAAGGAATGTTTTCTAAAATCCGCGCCATTGCTACTGTACGCTGTTCCAGCACATAATACATCAGCTCCCCCATATGGAATATATCCCGCCATCCCTTCCTCTCACACCGGTCTGGCGCAAATGGCGTGATAATCTTATTATGATCAACCTTTATACCAATCAACTGATTCAAAATATCTTCATAATCTGGTGTTGTGATTACGATGTAGTCATATTGGTATTTTGAAATATCTTGGGCAGAGACAATAAGAGCACCACAAAACAACTCTCCCCATCGAAGTGCATCATTATCCACAAAAGCGCTTATTTTAACATTTTCTTTTAAACATCCTGCGAACTTTTTTGCATTTGCTCCTGCCGCCCAAAATATTACCGTTCTACTCATACTTCCTCCCGATAACTTTGCGTATTTTATCCAAATATGCATATCCCCATCTCTTATCAGGTTCTAAATAATTTCCCTCTCCCCACTCATTCCAGGCATTTAAAAACATATAATGATTGCCTTCCATATTGCTTTGCTCCATTGAAGCACCCACATACTTTTCAAATTTATCTGGCGATGCATTTACAACATATATTCCTCGTTCTCCCCGCCTAGGTGTATCATCATAGTCAACAAACATTGTCCTAAAATGTCCCTGCTTATGCAACTTGTGCAACATCTTCAAACATATTTCATCATAGTCAAGATAATTTTTGTTGTTTGATGAATATGCATATAATTCATACTTTGTGGTATTTGGTTCAAAATCTACAGATGCATTTACCCATTTGCTCATAGAAACATGTTCTCTTCCTACATTCATAGAAACAATAAATATACCATTAAATCCATCTGATATAGCACGATTATTCCAATACTTAATCATTTGATTAAATTCCGGTATATTTCTTAACCGGTAGATCAATAACATTGGAGCATTCTCTTCTTTAATATATCTTTCATCTCTAAAATATGGCAAAAAATACTGATAATGTGCTTCCCATTCCTCTTCTCCCCCATATGTTTGCGGAATTAATATTTCTTTTTCGCCCCCTGCTCCATGCCATGTTTTTGTCCACGGTTCATTTGCCCACGAGAAACAATATCTTAACTGTATAGATTTATCTGACAGCAAATTAAATATTGGTTTCTCTAACACCAACCGCCCATGAAACCAATAATGATAAAAACAAAATCCATATATTCCTGCCTTATTGGCTAATTCTGCTTGCCATCTTATAGTATTCCTGTCCAACAAATTGTAATAATTATCATTCAGCGGTTCTCTTGGCTGATACTGTTGGGCAAATATCCTGTTTGCTTTTTTCACATTGACCCACTCCGTAAAACCATTTCCCCATGCATCATTATTTTCTGGTATCTCATGAAATTGTGGCAGATAAAATGCTATTAGTTTCATACTTATATACTCCAAATTACTTCTTCAATTGAAATGATAGGACAGTCAAATTTTTTTCTTAAATCCTCATAAATATTTTCAAATGCATAGAACGGTGTTACAATCACTGCATCTACTATGGGAAAAACATCATTTGCGGAATATATATTTTCGATTTTGCATACTGTCCCAGCAGCATCACGGTCAATTCCATAGCATACTTGAATGGTGCTTTCAAGCAAATCATCTAGCAGACGGTTTGCTAAATCCCCCATTCCATATATAGCAATCCTTTGATATCCTGCCTCTGCAAAATATTCTGCTGCCTTATGTCCCAAATATAACGCTTCCAGCCAGTGACACAGCATTAGATATGCATGTTGATATCTATCTTCTGTTGTGTTCTGATTCCCTTTTTTTTCACAATTCAAAAATGCTTCCCCCTCGTTTCTCCAGCTCCCACATATAATAATTATTAATTGTTTCTATTTTATCTACTTTATGTGCGTATTGAATTGTCCCTAAATCAACAATATCTGAATCCCGTATCAATGGATTTTGTAAGATTGTCCTTAATTCTTTTTTGGGTGTAATTCCATCTACTTCCATCATGCTTATCTGTTGAAATTCCTCTTCGGTATAAGTTCCCCAGTTCAAAACTTTAGTAAAAAACACTTCATCAACGCCTAATTTTTCTCCCCATTTTACAAAAGGAATCATTTCTTGGTAATTATTTTTTTGTACTACAAAATTAATTCGAAAATAACTCAAAGCACCATCTTTCCTAAGCTGAGACGCAAATTCCATATTTCTTTGCAACTGTTCAAAATTACCATTGCATCGTATTTGTTCATAGGTTTCCTTTGATGCTGCATCAATAGAAACTGTCAACATTACTTTCCCTTTTTTTCCTTTGACAAACTTTTCCCAACGCTCTTTTGAAAATAATGTTCCATTTGATAATATCCGAATAAACTCCGGGTTACAATTTACATCCTCATAGACTGCCTGATATGTAGTGCTGGCAAATACTTCTCCATCACCTGCCAGTATCAAAAATTTACATCCGGGCAGATAATCTTTTTTAATGACTTCTGTAATCTGATTCAATCTTTTTAGTTCTTCTCCCTGCGCAATATGAAGCTGTTTCCTACAAGACACACACTTTAAATTGCAGGACGAATCATAACCGATTGCCAAAACCTCCGGTTTATCTGTCATTTTTTTATAATCTTTATCAATTATTTGTCCCTGCTCATCACTTTTTGATATAAATAATGGGCACATACTTTTGTCACAAAAAGAATATGTCCTATTTTCCGCTGAAAGACATAATATTTTGTGTAAGTTTGAATGCCATAACTCATTTATATTTTTATCCAACATATTATCCAAATTTTGCTCCACAAACGTAGTACAACAACATCTCGTATTTCCCCTGTAAAATATTTCTAAATGATTCAACATCGTACTACATTCCAAATTATAATATGAAGTATCAAATATAGTCCTACGGAGTAATCTGGACGGCAACCCTACAGCCAACTGATAATTCACAAAATCTATTTTTTCTTTCAAGTTTTTTTCTTGCAGATACTCTACTATCTCCTGATCTTTTACAACAGCTATAATTATAAAATAGTCTTTCCAGTTTGTTATTTCTTTGGGGGATCTTACTCCTATTCCATTAAACTGCTCTGTTGTTTTATATGTATCAATATAACAGTCTGTATTCCACTCTACATTATAATCTGATAATTTTTTAGCAGTTAATCCTGTTCCCCATACCGCAATTTTTCTATGTCTTGGTATGTGTAGTTCATCCAACGTCTCAAAGAAATCTTCTTCATATACAAAATCAGTTCCATATACAAAGCCCTTTGAAACCAGTATATTCTTCTTTTTATCCTTGTCAAAATCACAAAGAATTATCTGATCATAATCTTTATCATTCAATGCATATTCCAAATCATGCACTGAATAACCCAGAAATTCTCCACAATCTGACTCGGAATCAATAAAATACAAAATTTCCAAATCTTCAAAAACATATAAAAAATCTTTCGCAACCCGGTTGACACCATAAATTATATACTTCATGTATCGTCTCCTTATATGCAAATATAGTTATTTATTCCTTTTCTTCTTAATTGCGCAATAATCTGACCTTGTAACTTTTCACTTACACAAACAATTACACCTATATCATTCTCAACAACTATCTCTGATAAATACAATAT
The DNA here is from genome assembly GCA_910583965.1 of uncultured Lachnospiraceae bacterium. Classification (GTDB taxonomy): domain Bacteria; phylum Bacillota; class Clostridia; order Lachnospirales; family Lachnospiraceae; genus COE1. The sequence goes on along the minus strand of CAJUAE010000005.1, from coordinate 33,485 downwards.
AGGAATACCTTCTTTACTTCTCTCATTTGGTTGCCCATCCGAAACAATAAATCCATCAATATGTGACACCATATCTTTATATTGTTCAGCCATATAACCAGTCCCATATATGTATCGTTTCGTATACCTCATACAAAAATTGTTCAAGTCTGCCTTAAAAATGAGCTTCTTTAATTCTAGAAAATTATCAAATCTGCCGCAATGTTCTCTCACCTGATTACATATCTCATTTAGATAATACTGCTTATTCACTTCACTCATAGACGCATACTCAGTGCTTTCCACAATCCCTGAATAAAATCCTTTTTCCTGTGCTAACAACATCCATAAATATTTTATTATTCCAAAATCTATATCTATAAATCTGTTTATGTCTCGAAGCACATCTCCTCTAACCCAAAAATTCTCAGAAATAACAGTCGGTGCTTTATCCTGCGATACTACACATTGAATCTTTTTGTCTAATATAATCTTATAACATTGGTCATACAGCTCCCTCCATCCTTTTCCCAACTCACCGAAATATTCACCAAAATCAGGAGATGGTGGCGCTAAAAAGCCTAATCTTGTCTCTAGTTCAAACTGGTTCAATATCTGCCCAACAAAACATGCATCTTTCAAAAGATTTTCCCATATATTAAAGAAATGCGACTTGTGTACATAACTAGGCTTTTTATCCGAAGACATGTCTTCATCATGTATTATACAAATATATTGATAGTTACCAAGCTTTTCTATCTCATTAAATGTATCTAACTGCTTTTGTATACATTCAAACCCTTTTTTTTCATAGGCTTTTCGGACCCTATTGTCCATAACGTATACTTTTATATCAAAAAATGGTTGAAGACGAACTAGATACCCAATCACATATTCACAGGCACTTATAAAATTTGCTGAAACTGCTATAACAATATTTTGATAGTTTACCTTGCCCCCTACTCCTCCGCTAAAAATATACTGCAGATGCAGAGAACGTTGCAAATCAGAAATATTCATTGTCCGAATAATATTATCCCATATCAAATTAACATCATATTTTGTATGTTTATCCACATATACAATTGCTTGTTTTATATTTTCCTGTGTCTGTTTATCTAAAGTGTTATATCCTATCTGCTGCTTTTTCAAAAAAGGAAAATTTCTTTTTTTCATTAGCTCATATGATATCAGTGCATATTGCATAAAATTGTTTGATATATTTTGTGTATCATTGCTATTTGTATCGGCTAATACAGAATAGGAAAAACCCTTTTCTTTAAAGTATTGCGTAAATTTAACTTCGTGCAATCTGACTGCCTCATCAAAATTTTTAAAATATGGTATATTTTCCCAATATTGTTGAAACACATCACTATGTAACATCTTACTTTGAACAACAATGAAAAAGGACTGTATATGCTCTGGCAGTTCTCCATTCTCAAAATCATATGATTGTGCATGCTTGATTAGTCCCCAAAAATCATTGGCTCTGCGCTCCATTTGCTCGAATATTATTTCAAATGGAATAAAAGGCCCAAAAAAGGAATCATTGATAAGACAAATTTCATCATAACTTAATACCTTACTCCATCCTATAAAACTACATAAAGCATCCTTAAATGCACCTGTATCAAATCCTTTATTTTCTCTGTAATAAATTTGGTCTGCATATGGTTGGATGTTCTCAATTCCCTTAACAATATACGAATAATTACATATTACTATTAACGTTTCTGAGACTTTGCGCAGCTCTCGTAACATATATCCAATATAATCATCTGCTATATTTTTAAAATCATATGTGACATAAATACATAACCGCTTCATGTTAAATATTCTCCACTATCTCTTTCGATTTTTTACCATATACCACACCTTTTCGAAATTCTATATTGTCATCGTATGGAAAAAACATGAATCCTTCTGAAGTATCTGTACTATATCCATAGCTTTGTAATAAATATTTTATTTTATGTTCATCATTCTGTTTATGATAGCTGCATATTGCACAGTATGCATTACTATCTCGTAAAACGCTTTCTCCCCCTTCCAAGGCACTTACCTCATACCCTTCAATATCCATTTTTAATATATCTATCCGTTCGTGTATCAATGTGTCCAAAGTAATTGATTGTTCAGTATCCTTATTCGATAAGTATTTATTACAAATTATAACTTTCTCTTTATATGGCTGAAATGTCCTCTCCAGTGCGCCTATCCACTCTGGATCAGACTCGATTAAATATATCTTTTTCGCATATTCAACATATCGAAGCGCAAAATTTCCTTCACACACTCCTGCATCTACGATTATCATATCTTTCTTTATCTCATTGTCAAATTTTATATATCGATGCGGTGAATGTTTTCCCTGCTCATATAAAATATTTTTTACACATACAAGATTATTCTCATGCATAAATAAATAAGATCTCGGGAAGAACATTCGTTTTCCTTCAAACAGAATATAAGGCATTTCTTCTTTATCATAATAGACAGGATATTTAATATCGTCTCCTTCTTTATCATAATAGCCAAATAGATTTAATGAATGTGATCTATAGTATGTCAATATTTTTTGTATTTCGCAATTCTGATCATAACTATATTTTGAAATAAGCGCATTTTTTATAGATTCTTCCACTTCAAAATATGATATTATCTCAGCACTAATAAATAACTCTTTCTGAATCTGTGTTTTAATTTTCTCAAAATGTATCGTACAGATAACTAATCTATCAAATTCTATCTGTTCTAATTGTTTTGGTGAAATAATCTCCTTTTCTTTAAAATTCTTTCCCCATAAATTTTTATTATTGTCTACAAATGCTATAATCTCATCATCTATATGGTAACTTTTTCTCTCTACATATTCATTTGCAAAATATCCTGTTCCCCATACAATAACTTTCATATTCCTACTCCTATCGGTTTTCACGATAATTCTTTTTCGCTGTTCTTTATATTCATCAACCAAGGCTGAATATCCTGACCATGTGACAATTCATAAAAATACTTTGGAATGCATACACACTTTTCTATTGTATCTGATAATAGAATGGCCATATAGCTAAATGAACTCACTGGTGTAGGAATCATTATCTTACCCAATGACATCAAATACATATCCAAATAATTATCTACTCCTGTATTTCCTGATACATAAATAACTTTATCCTCCAATTTATCTATCCCCAATACTTTTTTATGTTCTTGACACCATTTCAAATCATCAGAAAATATAAAATATTTCTTATCTTTATATATTTCTTCCTTTTCAATCAATTCTAATGTTTTTCTAAAATATGTATCTCTAGGAGTCATTTTAAAAAAAGCAAAATCTCCTCTACGTATATGAATAATAACACTATCTGATTTGCAAATCTTCTCCGCATAATCTCTATTTTTTTTGTCCAACTTTAAGCGAAACTTAAATACATTGCTAACCCATTTTCGATTATGAAAAAACCAGTCCTCCACCTTGCCTGTTGCCCAAACCCCAATAAAATATGCATTTTTTAAATTTACAATAAAATCTGTTATATTTTTCTTAACATATGGTCTTTCCCATGAATAAGTATCCATACAAAAACTGTTCTGTACTGGCAAAAATTCATCTGGTACTACACTGTCCTTAATCACCGGAATATCAACTCCATTTTCAATAAGAACATGACAAAGCGGGTAACTTTGCGTATATTTATAAGAATGTTTTTTCTTTATTTTTTCCAAATACATACTCCATGTACTTCTATCAAAGTAATCGCTTAACAAGCGAATCGGAATGTCAAAAACCTCTGCAACCTCTGCTCTTTCAAATTTATAAAAGCTGTTTTTTTCTTTTGTTATAGAAACTCCCTTTTGTACTTGCTCATAACTTAATGCCTTATTCCATTTATATATCCTGCTTATATTTTCTTCCTCATCAGCAATATCCAAACTCAAAATAGTATCATCAAATATTACAATTCGATCGGATTCTTCCTCTAAAAATCTTCCAAACAAATACATTAGCATTTGATTTGCCAATCCATTAAATAATTGCACAATATATATTGGTTTTTGACTTAAATGTTTTTGTTTTAGACTATTTTCTCTCTTTTTTCCAACATATAATAGTACACTCTTAACAATAACCTCCTCTGTTACAATACAATTTGATTCTGTTCTGCAAGGATAAAATAACTCATCCGAAAGTTTTTTTGTTTCTACAACTACAGGGCACTTTGCGAGTGTATACCATAATTTCTTAGATATTCGTTCATCGCACACTATATAAAACACTCTTGAAGCAAAATATTGTAGCTCCTCCAATGATATCTTGTCATTGGAGTCCAGCACTGTTATAATATGTCCAATATTTTCATAATTAAACAATTCATTTATTAATATTTTAGATGCATTTATTTTATCAGCACTAATAATCAATACCAGACTTTTAATTCCATAAATTTTAGAAAGTGTATTCTTCAGGTCATATGCCATTTCATCTTTCACGATATATCTATATTCCAGCATTACCCCTTTATTAATCTTGCGTCTCCATACCTCATTACTATCATATGTTATGTTATTTATAATCTGTGCCAATCTATTTCTATCCTTAATATTCCTATTTAAGTATAGTATTTCATATAAATACCCTATCAAATCAAATTTACAAAAAGTAAATTTATTTCCTGTTGATTTTAACTGTGTTATGATAGAATTAGAGATATTTTCCAAAAAACTCCCAATAACAATCAAAGCATCTGGATATTGTATTTGTATCTCACTTAAAGAAAGAATAGGAATATCATATAATTTTTTCCCAATTGCATCGAAATTGTTATCACCTGCTGCAACAATATTTATATTTAATTTTTTTAAACATAAATAACATATTTTTCCAGCAGTCTTTGTTCCCCATATAATTACAGGTTTCGATATGCCTGCCGGATTAAATAGATTATTTATCTGCTCCTCTAACATAGACAGACACCTCTTTATTTTGTATCTACCATTGATGGATCAACAACCTACATTTTAAACCTCATATAATATATCTTCTAACGAAATAATTGGACAATCAACCTTAGCGCAAAGACTCTCTTCTATCTCATCAAAAAAGGTAATGGCTGTTACTACTATTGCATCAACAGGCTTTAAATCGTCCTCTATGGATATAATGTCTATATCAAAATAAATAGAATCTGCATTTTTATCAATAGCATACGTGACTGTTATATTACTGTCTTTAAGCTCGTCAATCAACGTTTCCCCCGCATAGCTCATACCATATACAGCAATCTTTTTATAACCATTCTTTTCAAAATACTCTGAAAGATTCTTGCCCTGTTGTTTCACTTTCACCCACTGGTTCATCATTAGGAAAAGAGCCAGATGCTTACTTGACATAGATTTCTCCTGTTCAAGTGATTGTCTTGTCAACTTCCCAACTGTACCTGCACCAATTATGACTCCTGCTAGTGCAGAAAGTGTTGAAACAATTGTTTTATTCATTTTTAAGTCCTCCTATTTAACTATTTTTACAACCAATTCTTTCTCAATATTTTACATTATATCATAATACACTCAGTGGGGTGGAGCATGGAACAGTAGCAAGGACCTCAATATTTTACATTATATCATAATACACCAGTTTACAACTCTTTTAAATTTACTTGACTCGCTATTTAAAATATAATAAATATGTACTTCATTGTCTGCAAAATATAAGAAAATTGAATATTTATTCAATACGAAACCATGAAAACATAATTTTTACAAAAACTTATAAGTTGCTTTCATAATATTGATAACACTAAATTTATACCTTTTTTCATTTAATATGAATTTACCCTTATTGTTTATTTGACGTTACAATGAATATCATTCTATCCAACTTAAAGATATAGCCATATTCTTGTACCTCATATAATTCTAAGGGTGTCATTTAGAAGCATAAAATAATCTCTATTTCTTTTCTTTCCAAATTGTTCCAAACAATCCATAATTTCTATTCTATCGTTTATATCCCCAACTGCAACAAAAATAATATCAAAACTATTTATAACCTGCTCTTTATTATTAAAAATAGGATATGATAAATATCTGCCTTCCTTCTTCGAATCAATAAATCCCAAGAATTGTTTCTCGCATCCTAAAAACTCAATCCATTCCAACGCAAATTTTCCCCAAAATCCTGCCCCCCAAATAGCAACTTTTTGCAATTCTTTTTGTTTTATAATTTCAGTTACATGGTATAAAAACCATATCTCACTTTGTGTAAAATGACTCAGATTTTTTAGATCTTTATTTTTTAAAAAATTGAAAAATATATCTTTTACTTCCTTAATTCTAATATATTCTTTTTGCGTTACATAATTATCTAATATCCATTTATAGTAATTCTCTAATTTCAATCCTATCACTTTATAGGAATGATTATCTTCATATGTTTTATATGCATGATTTATAATTTCTTGTATTTTATCCTCTCCTTTATATGCCATATATTTTAAAAATGCTTCATAAATATCATCACATTGATATCCTTGTGTCAAAAAACAATTATATCCATCCTTCATCAACTCTGGTATTCCAGCAACTGGCGTTGATAATACAAGAACCCTTCTAGATATACTCTCTATAATTACTCCTGGATAGGATTCAACTCTACTAGCGCAAATCATTATATCCGATTTCGCAAGGTATTCATCAACATCTAATACAAAACCTTTAAAAGTAACTTCTTGCTCCAATTTATTTTCTTTTACAAAATTAATACATTTTTCACCATAAGGATTTGAATGATAACCTAATAAAGTAAGTAATGCTTTAATTCCATTATTTTTACATTTTAAAATAAATTTTATTATTTCTAATTGATTCTTTCGCTTGCAAAGCTCTCCTATTGATAAAATATTTACTGAATTATTATTTTCCTTCTTTTCTAAAAAACACTTGTCATTCCTTTCATATGCTGTTCTTATACATCTGGACGGAATATACAATCCTTCCTCCCATATTTTTGAAAAAATTTCCGAATCAGCACAATGATAATTAGGATATACATTTAACCAAGAAATATGAAAAGAGTCTTTATCTATTTGATAGATATTCATTAAATGCGGAATTCGCAATTCTCTGGCAACCATTTCAGCTGTTACATTTATTTGTGTACTGCAGATCAAATCTGGTCTATTTTTTTCTATTAATTCATGAATCTCGTCATAACATTTAATTGAATATAATATATCTATTGTTTCCAAACATGTAGCAACCGAAAACTTAGCTGAAGTAGTATTTAGACCATATATAGAGTTACATAGTATATCATACTCTGATATATGTACCCCATCTGTATCATTTGGAATTACAACAGTTGTTTCGTGTCCCTGCTGACTCATGATATGTGCCTGTTTTAACATTGTCTTACAAGCTCCTCCAATACTACAAGGGAAATCTAAAAAATACAATATTTTCATAATTTTTCACGCTCTCTTCTCCATATAACTTGATCTAATTGCAAGTAATGATATTCCCAGATTTCTACTTTCATAGTTATTATGTATTAGTATATTTTATTTTCATTCATTATCTTAATATGTCCACAACACAAAACTCAATTACTTATAAGCATAAATTAATCCCATATCATTATCCTTATAGCTACACCACCACGAAAATTTTGCTTTTTTCAACATATCTAAAATAACTTTATTTCCCTGATAGTGCCATTCCAACATAATAAATTTAATTTTTTCCAACAATCCACTTTGTAAAAGTTCCTCTAATATATAATACTCCTCACCCTCACAATCCATTTTTAAAACAATATTATGCATTGTGTGCTGATTAATAATTGGATCAAAGATCTCAGATGCTTTTTTTACCTCTATTTGTTCGACTTGTTCATTGATTTCTTCTATTAATCCCCAATTTAAATATTTTTCATGTGCTCTTTCTCTAATATCTTCTATTGTGCTTTGTCCACAAGTCATATCGTTATTAAAAACTATCTTTTTTTTCACATTTTCATTGCTTATGCCATATTGAAAAATATTGATTTTTTTTTGTTCTGAATTATTCATTAAATTTTCTTTAGCCCTTAAGAAGGTTTCCGCAAAAGGTTCAAATCCATACACTTTTTCTACATGTTCCATCTGTGCAAAATATAAAGCAGTATCACCTATGTTCATTCCAACATCAATAATAATATTTTTTTTTCGATTATTAATAAAAAAGGAATATGTCTGCTTTACAAATACTTCACATACATTATTAAATTCGTCTTCTGATCTTACTTTTATTGAAGTATCTCCAAAAAACAATTGTATTCTAGCATCTTTTAAAATGAGAATTTTATCTATCTGCTTGCCGTATTCCCCATATAAACCATGCCCCAAAATAATGCACTCTGCGCTAACATCCTTGTCTAACAAAAGTTTTACAATGGAAAAACACGCACAAATGCTTTGTACCATAACAATAATCTCCTCATATTCATATTGATGCACATTAACTGGATTAATAATCTTCTTGTCCAAATACCAGCCACTTTTCTCACTATCAATAAACGCAATAATATCATAGTCTTTAACAATATCTTCTTTATTTTGTAAAAAGAAATTTCCTATCCCATAAATTAATACCTTTTTCTTTACGTCCATTTTCTATTGCATACTCCTTCTACTATTCAAATAAAATTCAACAATACAATGTAGCATCACTCATACTTTTTTGCAACTATAATATTATCCAAATATAAATCTTTATCCTCTTTTAAAATTCTTGCCCAAATTAACCCTTTTAAATTAATTATGCATATTATTATTTTTTTTAATAATTTTAAATTCTTCTTATTAACAAATATTTTTTCATTAAAATATATGCTTTTCATCTGCGTAATAGTTTCTACATAATTGCCCGATTTTTGATATGTTATGACTTTAAAACCTTTTGTCTGCATCAAATTTTTTATTCCATATGATGAAAATCTTCTAAAATCAAAAGGTTTTAAATGTTCTGGATATGTGAAAGGAACCGTCACCAAAACATATCCACCTATTTTTAAAACTCTATGGAACTCAGACATTATTTCCTCTATATTGGGAATATGCTCCAAAACCTGTGAGCATAATATAGCATCAAAATAATTATCTTTGAATGGAAGCTTTTTCCCATCATAGTATACTATTCCATTTTTTTTATTATCAGATTCAATTTCCACGCCAATATACTCTGTAGTAGAAAATAATTGTTCATATGGTTTTTCACCACATCCAAAATCCATACATTTTCCTTTAATATAGTTTTTATTTTGCAATATATATTTTAGTAGCCCCTTTCTTGCAAAAAAATATGGATTCATTAAAATTCCTATAAGAGATGGATAAAATTCCTGTTTCGTGCATAAATTTCTCCACCACAACATACACCTGCCATATAAGTTTATTGAATATTTGAATATATGTTTTTCATTTTTTCCTAATTGTGGTTTAAAAACAGGAAGAATATTCTTTATCTCCATTTTTTTTAACTCATCACTTATCTCTTTATAAAATACAGAGCTCGTGATTAAAACAGTATTAAATTTTATCTTTCTTAAAATATCTGGATTAAAAATTTTAATATTTCCAACCTGCATTCCTATTTTACTTGGATCATTATCCACTATTGCTATTACTTTCACATGTCTTTTATTCAAAAATTTCAAAACACTTTTCAGATCATTTCCTGCGCCAAATAATACCACATTCTTCATATTTATTTTCAACTCTTTTTCAATTAATTTATTACCATTATTTTCATATATACCATAACCTGCCCTCCTGTTCTGATATATTATTTTTCTAATATCAATATGAATTTTAAGTATACAAACTGATCCTTTTCTACTAAATTCTGAGGCAACGCATATATCAATGCTGTGAGTCCATACTCTGCGGCAGGTTTTAATATTCTTTCATTGAGTGCATCTACATTATAAAAACGAGCAAAAGAAAGATTTCCTCTACAATCAGTTCTAATACATTCAATTGATTTCTCATCAGCCATGCCCCGTTGATAATAGTTTGGAGAAACCGTGGATAAATAGTATTTATGCAAATACAAAGGAGCAATTACTACTCTGCCTCCTTTTTTAAGTACTCTGGATACCTCTTTAACAAAACGAATATCTGCGCTGCCTGCAAACATCTCAAATGCAGATTGCATAGAAATGCCTGCTACTTCACTGTTCTGAAAATGCATATTAGTTGCATCCTCCTTAATATAATAAGGAAGTTCATAGTATACCCCTTCACTTAGATCAACAGCAAATGCATTCATCTCCTTATTTTCTCTTAACCATTTTGCAAAGGGACTGTCAGCCGCCCCAATATCAACATAAATATCTTTTCTATTCCAATTCTCTAAATTTAACAGTTTAGTGACGCAATAATATTCCATTATCTTTCTGCGGTATCGTTGATTGCTCGATTTATTATAAATTTTCTCAAACCCTAATTTATTCTCAAAACTTTGAAACTCTTTTTCGCTAAACCAGTCTATCTCTCTAACCTCTATATAACGGTTCAGCAGATTCTCTAAATCCTGTAAGTCTGCAAATGTCAAATCCGGCACTTTCCGTTCATTCTGGTAACGAAGCATCGCATCATAATAGTCCAAATCCAATGCCCATATATAATCATCCATTTCATTGAGCCCCAAACTATTAAGTTGAATTTTTATACTTTCAAAATGGATTGTAGATATAAAAATGAAATACTCACGACTAATTTGAACAGGGTTCAAAATATTATTTTGAAAATTTTGTTTTTTTTTGTCATTATCAAAATATACATATTCTTTAATTCCCAATGTTTCTAAAACGTTCTCCGCAATATACGCATTTTGCCCTGTTCCAAATATTCCAACTTTTCTTCCTCTTATGCAATTCACAATATAATCGTTTATATACTCATACATTTAATTATTCTCCATACATAACCTATATGCCTGATCCAATGTTATCATCTTTACCTTTTGGGTATTGGCAAAATAAACCAAATCCTGTAAAAACTTTGTAATCCCAGCCCCTTTATATCTCAAATCAGCCAATGTTCTTTTATCCATATGATTCCATTGTTCTCTTGTAAGCCTGTCCTTGATCTGTCTGGTATATTTAAAATAAGGTGTATTTAAAGCATAGTGCATAGGATGGATATTTATCACCTTCAGCCCCTTTTGCGCAAACTTATTTTCTACTGTTCTAAAATCTATTTTATCAGCGTGTATAATATAGGCTCCATCTTCAAAAAACACGGGAAAAGAAAGTATCCCTGAACGTTGAATAAATGGATCTAGCACATCCATATTTGTACATATATTGGATTCATATAAAAATCCTCTGTTCTTCAAATAATCATAAATATCATTACTTGAATACCATCTATGTGCTCGAAATACTTTTGCCTCTGGAACTAAATTAATACAATACTCTACAATTTCTTCCAAACTATTTCCCTGGCTACTTGGCGAAATGAAATTCGGGTGTATTCCAAGATTTATTTTATTTTTATATTTGTTAACTACCTCACTTGGATGTGTTACAAAAATTGTTGGATGGATTCCGTTCTGCAAATAAAATTCAAGCGTTTCCTCTATTGCTGCCTCTGGTGCCCAATCCAAATCACTAGTAAAACATATGTAATTATTCTGACGAAATAATTCCCTTGCCTTATCTATCATCAAAAAGTTTCTCCTTATTTAGAACATATCGTATAATATCATCTATCATAATTACCTGATTAGCTATCTTACATTTAGAAAAAAAATGTCTAATAAAAGCACTATCATATGATGGTATAATAATTATTGGAACATCCTCCATGTCTTCGTAGTGTCCCATATCATAAACTTTTTTGCCGTTATATTCATCACAGCATCTATTTTCAAGAATATACCCAGCAATTTCAATATGAGGGCATATATCATAACAAAGAAATTCCGTCAGATTTCCTATTCCATAAATATATATTTTTAAAATATTCTTATCCAAAAAATACTCGAGTGCACTTGCTTTTTTATGATATAAACGCATCCACATGCATAAGATATCAAAATAACAGTTCATTTTGTTATCTGCTATTTTAAATAAATTTCTGCTATCCTCAACAATCGTCTGATCAATGTATATATCCTGGGGAAGATTATATCGTTCTTTTTTTTCTCCATCCAATTCAATATCATATCTAATCGTACTGTCTGTAGTATTTGTGCCATCCCCTAATCTTCCAATATCCATCGCATATCCTTTTGTTGGTATCATATGATACCCAAGATTATTTATCTGATAAACTGACCAGTACGTTGCCCATGTATCGATTTCTCCTTTAATAGAAGCAAAAATCATTTTTTCAATATCATTACCCGCATTTTCCAGCATTTCTGTTTTTTCACTATTTTTATAGATTTCTGCCAGCATTCTCGGATCTCTATCAAATTCCGCCCACCTGTCTTTCCATGTACCAAATGCAACACTTGACATACGATAACTAAAATAAACATCATATGGATATGTTTCAGGAATAATAACACCATACCCTCCACCACATATACTCATGACCTTTTTATTAGAAGCATATTTATCAAACATGGTTTCCATTAAAGTCTTGAACCCATCTGCCAAAAGAATATCATCTTCTAAGGCAATTGCTGTATTATGCCTTTCAAATACATAATTCATTCCATAAATAATTGATTCTGCCAGTCCTCTGTTGAAATCTGAAATATGAATTTTTGTTTCTGTAAAATCTATCCCTTTAATCAGTTCTGAAACCTTTTCCCACAATGGTCTGTCTTTCTCGTTTTTCAGTCCGTCCTGAAAAATATATACTTTTTCAAAACCGTTTCGCTTAATGCTTTCGATTACCTTTTTGGTATGTTCTGGTCTTTTGTAAACAAAAAATGCCAGCCCTGTCATTTCCATTCCCCCTAATAATTCCTATTATTTTAATTGATTCCAGTCTTAATCACTTTAGCTGGATGACCAGCTATAACCACATTGGGTTCTTCAAATTTTTTTGTAACCAGTGAGCCTGCTCCCACAATACAATTATCAGCAATCATCGTACCTTTTAAACACTGAACACGTTTCCCTAACTATACTTTATTTCCTATCATAATACCTTTTCCAAAATTATACTGTTTTTTGTCAGCCAGACGATAAATATAATGTTCTGCACTTCTTATATCTATCTCTGTAAAAAGCAGGTAGCCTTTTCCAATTTTATCATAGTAGAACAACATCCATGTATATATGCACCACCAATATAAGAATTTTGTCCTATAACAATTTGATTATTATTTCCATCTGTTCTTAAAATACAATTAACTAATTCACACTGATCACCAATAACAATTTGATTATTATTTCCAATTACATAAATAACCACCTTGGAAAGCATTGCGTTTTTTCTAATTACAACATAATTACCCCCCTGTAAAATTCCTTTTTTATATTTTTTCAAATCTATATTCTTTTTAGGAGAGAGTTTCTTTTATCTATCTTAATAGTTAACCCATCTGAGAATATTTTCTTTTTAATCATACTGTTCCCCATCCCATCAATCCAGTTTCAACTCACAACAATTTTTTTGCAAAAAGCATCACTCCAACTAAAGCTGTAAAGAGGCATATTCTATTTAAACTAGAGCTTAAATACATTATTGCTCACAACAATATTTCTTGTATCCAGAATCATTAAATTTTCTAATTTATCTGACTTGTCCCTTATCTCATCATGCCCCACCATAATCACTAAAAGATCGATATCCTGAATAAACATATCGAAATTATGATATTGATTTTCTACAATATCCTTCTTTACATAAGGATCATACACTCTAATTCCTCTTGCCAGATGTCGTTTCATACACTTTAAAAGCTGCAGTGTAGGACTTTCTCTAATATCATCCACATTTTCTTTATATGTCAATCCATACAAGCCAACTCTGTCAATTGTGTCAATATTATGCTGTTCCATTATTTCACTGATTCTTGCCAATACATATTCAGGCATAGAATCATTTATCTTTCTGGCTGCCAGTACAATATTTGCCAAACCTGGATAATCTCCAACCAAAAACCATGGATCCACAGAAATGCAATGTCCCCCGACTCCTGGTCCTGGTGTCAAAATATGAACTCTTGGATGCTTATTAGCAATACGAATAAGTTCATATACATCAATGCCTGCTGCTTTACATATTTTAACAAGTTCATTTGCATAAGCAATATTGATATCCCGATATGCATTTTCAACCACTTTGGACATTTCTGCAGTCTTTATATCCGTCAGCTCTATATCACCCTTACAAAATGTACTATAGACAGCTTTAATTCTTTGTCCTGTTTCTATATCATCTGCACCAATCGTTCTGTTATTATGTATCAGTTCATTTATCATCTTGCCAGGTATAATTCTTTCAGGTGCATGTACTAAATGTATTGTTTTGTTTTTCCCTGAACCCGCATTTACAATAGGTCTCACAAACATATCAATTGTTCCTGGCGAAACTGTTGATTCAACAACGATAATGACATTTTCACCACATACACACATAATATTTTGTACTGCTAAAATCAGATAATCTGCTATTATTTTTTTATTACTTTTATGAAATGGTGTTGGAACTGCCACAATATAGATATCTGCTTTCTCATAGCTGGCAGAAAACTGTATTCCGTTATCTTTTGCGCTTTTAAATACTTCTTCAAGACCATCTTCCGCAAATGTCAGTTTACCTCTTTGAAGCTGCTCTATCTTATTTATATCCAAATCTGTCCCTACTACCTTCATCCCTCGAGACGCCAGCATTAGCGCAGTCGGCAATCCAATATACCCTAGCCCTATAACATTAATCAGCTCACTCATCGCTTATGTTCTCCTCTACTTACATACTGCATAAAGAACCAACTCACTTGCATAAGCAAAATGTGCCCTAAGATACAATGTATATTCAGGTACAAGGCTCTTAATAAACTGTGGTATCGTAATCAGATCCTCTCGCTTATGATATACACATATTGCCAACTTCGGTTTACATCTTTTAATAGTTTTTGCTGCCCCATACAATGCTAGCAATTCGGCACCTTCCACATCCATTTTTATAAATGTAATATCCTCACTGATTAAATCATCTATTTTATCAACATGAATTCCATTTTCAGCAGCTTTTGTATCAATACTAATTTCTCCACATTCATTCTCTACAGAAAAGTTTAAATAATCTTTTTGATTCCATACACCAACTGGAATATGAATTACATCCTTTACCATTTTGGAATACAATTCATCATAATGTCTTTTATCTGGCTCTAAAGCATAATATCGTTTAAATGTGCGTGTTCTTTTTAAGAAACTTTCCAGCGTATCCCCTGTATATGCTCCACAATCCACAAAAACTTCCCTGTCATCCAATTGAATAATATCCTCAGAAAAATATTGTTTTTCTACATCATCTACTGTCCATACACTAAGCATTGGAAAAGCAGTTAATTCTATTGCTCCTTTCAGAAACTCATCCATTGTTTTCTTAGATTTTTTATCTTTCAACCACTCATATGTCTGATAAAATTTTTGATAATTATCCGAAAAATACTGATATGTTAAATTTCTTCTTATCAATCCCTCATAATAATTATCTACTAAATATACTTTGGGTTCAAAAAACTTAAAACCATTCTCCCAAAATAGCTCACAACCATTCAACACATATATTGTTTTTATATGTGTATCTAATATTAAACGATTTGTTAATTCTCTGTGATATATAATATGAAAACCTGCTACCACTACTATATCACTATCAACAGTATTCAGAAATGTTTCCGCTATGTATATTTGATTTCCACACAGGGTCTGAGCTTGAGACCCAAATTGTTTACTTATCAGAACTCCCTCTATCTCAATATGAAATTTATCCAAAATTTTCAACATATTTTTTGCATATATACCAGTACCATATAAATATATTCTTTGTTCCTTTTTAAGTTTTAAGATTCCTTCAGGAATCCTGTCTCCTGTATCAATATACTCCCCAAACAATAATCCTTACCTCCATCTTTTTAATAATATTTGTACTATTCTTTCAGACGCTCGTCCATCTCCATAAGGACTTTGAGCTTTGACCATTTTTTGATATATCTCTTTGTTGGACAGAAGTTCTTTTATTCCTTCTTTTATACTCTCTTTTTTTGTACCAACTAACTTAACAGTTCCCGCTATCAATCCCTCTGGACGCTCTGTAGTATTGCGTGTTACCAGTACAGGTTTCCCTAATGATGGGGCTTCTTCCTGAATTCCTCCACTGTCTGTTATAATTAAATATGCATTGTTCATTATATTATGAAAATCAATCACGCCTAGTGGTTTTATTAATTTTATCCTGTCCATCTTGTCAAACATTTCTTTCGCAATTTCTTGTACTTTAGGATTTAAATGTACTGGATAGACTACTTTAATATCCTCAAATTTATCTACAATTTCATTGATTGCTTCAAAAATATCACGCATTGAAGTCCCAATGTTCTCTCTTCTATGTGCCGTAACTAAAATCAATCTGCTATTTTCTGCCCATTTGAGTACTTCATGCGAATATTCAGATTGTATGGTTGTTTGCAACGCATCAATAACTGTATTCCCTGTCACATAGATATCTTCTGCTTTTTTTCCTTCTCTGAGCAAATTTTCTTTTGCATTCTTTGTTGGGGCAAAAAATATATCTGTAATAGAATCAATTGCCTGTCTATTAAACTCCTCTGGATATGGCGAATACGGATTGTAGGTTCTCAGTCCTGCCTCTACATGGCATATTGGAATATGCATATAATAACATGCCATTGCTGCTGCAAATGCTGACGTCGTATCTCCGTGTACCAAGACAGTTGTTGGCATCTCATGAAACAGGACTTCTCTAGTCTTTGTCAGCACAGCTTCAGTTACATCAAATAAAGTCTGGTTTTCTTTCATTATATGAAAGTCGTATTGCGGGACTATTTGAAACAATTCCAATATTGGAATCAACATTTCCCTATGCTGACCAGTTGTACAGACAATAACATCTATTTCACTATGCCGTTTAAGTTCTTTCACTACTGGACACATTTTAACAGCCTCTGGTCGTGTTCCAAATATTACTAGCACTTTTATCATTATCGCACCTATTCCTATCGCATATCATTATTGTATAAAATCACTCACTGTTCATACTCATCTAAAAATGTAAAAATTGGCAGATAAAAATCTTCATATCTTTCTTTTATAATTTCGTCTGCCCAATCCCATCACGCAATTTTATTTAATTGCTCAATTTCTCTTGGTAAATATCTGTATTTAACTATCCTTGCAGGAACACCTACCACAATAGCATAATTAGTCACTAATACATTTTTCCCAAACCAAATACCATTTCTAATTTGTACTTTTAACTTTTCTATAATGTATTATTTCTTAGACTGTACTTCTTCAAAATACCATTCTGAATTTTTAAACTCACTATATTTTATAAACTCTTCAGTTTAACATCCATCAATAAGCATTGAATGGGTATCATCTCATGTTTTCCTGGAATGTTAACACCTGATACAAAGCTACAAAATGCTCCAATACATTCTATGTAAATATGATTTTGCCATATTTCTTTATATTTATATTTTCCGATTTTTGTATAATGCCTCGTATCATTTCTATAAATTTTGCATATACAATCTTCCGAAAATTTTTCTTAAATTTCCATAGATTTATACATCTATATACAATATCACACAATAATTTTCGTAACTTATTTCATCACAAAACCAGTTCCTTAATTAATTGTAAAATTATATTTTCACGAATATTATCGAATATGTATTCTTCAAATATTCCACACATATCATTAATATAGCTTTTACTTGTATTCCTACATCACCAAAAGAAATAATAATAAATTTCCTAAAATCTCAATCCATTTTTTCGATGCATTCTTTTCCGATTTATTAATGTCTTTATACAACTATTTCTCTTTTATTTTTAATCAATTTTGTGTATTATTCGTTCAACTTATATAATTCTTAATCATAAAATTTATCATTTTATACAATTCTTTAATATTAATTTTGGGTTTATTATATTTCAGCTTTCCACAAAGAAAATCTGCTATTTTCCTTGATGGTTTGTAACTATACTCATCTATATAGTTCATATAGTCATATAATTGTTGTTGTGTAATAGTATTTTCTTTAAATAAATTACCCTTTTTTTTCAATTCCATAACACACTTTGAAATAGCACTCTCATCATCTATGTCTGCATAAAAAGTAGATTGTGTCAGTCTATTTGCTTCTACTGCATATTTATTACTTACATTATTTAATTCTAATTTTAATGTAGGCACTTTATATATATACGACTCAAGATCTGATGTCGATCCATAGTGGACTAAAAGTCCGCAATATGGAAGTAATACCCCAATTGGTATACTCTTATCTATTATATAAATATTGTCTATGTTCTTTAACTTATCCAAATATTCTATTTTTTTAGAACGACTTTTTTTAATTAATATTTCTTGAGGATGTAACTTCACTATGAAAAGAATATTCGGATTTTCGTAAGCAGCATTAATGATCTGATAAATATATTTTTGACAATATATTTTTTCTTCCTCAATTCTTTCACAAGTTTTTTTAAATACCTTATCCTCCAAAATTTCTTTCTTACTTTTTCCCTCGATTTTAACCACATCTTGTGCATTTATTAAATCCTGTTTACTATACAAAGTAATGCTGAATCCTGTTAAGATCAAGACTTTCTCTCTTATATCATCTTTAATTATTGTTGTATATTTATTTTCTTTATTTACTTTTTCATACATTGGATTTCCAAAAACTTTAATCTGATATTTTCCTAATATTTTATCTTGTTTAAATAGTTCCTGCCCTATATACTTTGCTGCCAGTCTCCCCCAATAAGCATGATAGTCTATAAGGGTTGGTGAATAATCATAAAAACCAACCCATGTTTTCACAATGTCTTTATCATGGTAATCGAGTAATCCTTCAGTAGTAAATGTAATAATTATTGAATGAAAACACACTTTTAATATCTCATATATGTATATTTGATTTTGTGTTGTAATTGGAAATGTAAAAACAATATGGGGTTTTATATAAAATAATTTCTTCACTAAATTTTTATCTATAATTCCCTCTACAAACACTTTTACATTTTTATTTTTTAATTCATGACATATTAACTCAATATTTGTATATTCTCTCTCATAATTATTATATAAAAATAGTATTCTTTTCATTTATTAATTCCTTTTGTTGTAATAAATATTTTTGCTCCGATATTACTTGCTTTATTCTCCACACTAATTGTTTTACTTAAAATATTTTTAAATACTAGTAATGAAACTTCAAAGTGTTCCTCAAAAAAGAATTTATTTTTATATAAATCTTCACATAATATATCAACATATATTGGAATATAATATACTTCTTTCAAATTACATACAAGTATACCCATTTCTAAATTTTCTCTTTTAAGCAAAATATAAATAAAACCATCAATCAACTCACTTTTAATCCATTTACTATTATTTATAATTTCTGTATAATTATCATTAACTATATATTGTTCCATCCTTAATTTTAGAAAATCCATTATATATATGTTATTATTTATTGTATCAACTAGCCAAATAGAATTATCTATCATATATAGAATCCCATTTAAATTCTCTTGTACTGCAATTAATTCTTCTTTGTTACTATAAATATACAAAACTCCATTTGTTCCCATCAAATATATCTTATCTTTTAAGCATATAATACTTGTGAATCCACATGAATTCGCTTGTAAATCTATTTCACATATTTCATTATGTATTGTATTAAACTTTAATATTTTATTTTTATTATAAAAAGGAATCAAAAACTCGTCTCCACTTTTAACTGCATTAGACACAAATAAATATTTATTAGGCATATCATTTTTTAATTCTTTAATAGCTGATATTTCATTACTATTCATATCTATAATTACAATTCCTTCATAAAACTCTGGAAAGCAAATTATTCTGTTATCTATCTGAACAGCTTCATTAAATATACTTTTGTTGGATTTTATATTTGGTATTTTAATTTTAGATGTCTGTTTTGTAAATAAATCATACTTTATAATATCTCGACTATATCTTGGAATGCAAAAAATATTATGATTATAGTGTATAATTTTTGAATGTGCACAATATGATGTATTATATTTATCCAAAAAACATTTTTCTATCGTCGCAATATGTGTTTTAAGATCTATCATAACTAATGCATCATAATTTTTAGCAGAAAAATATATTGTATCATCAACCATACATAAATTATCTGTCTCAAAAAGATAATTTAAACTTTGCTGCTCTATTGTAGACAACTCCATATTTTTATTCCTCCACCTTGTACGATCATTCAAGAATGTTATTGAAATTCTTACTGCGACGTGCGAGTTAGTTACATTGATATAAAACCAACTCACTCTCACTAGAACAAAATTGTATCATTTTCACCACTTATAGAAGTACAAGTCTTCTCCAACTAATATTAAATTTAGTTGAATTTTTTCATCAATACTAGTTTACACCTTTTAATAAATTTGTGCGAATCATCCCAAATTAAGAAGCATCAAGTGGCTATACTAATTCTTCTATGTTTCGAGATTTAATTCCTAAAATAAGTAATATTTTATGTATCAAATATTTAATACTATAACAAAACAATATTACCAATAATTGAATCATCCTCATAAAAAATTATAAAATAGTGTTTACCTAAATATATTTTATAAACTTTGACCATGATTTCGACTATTTTGTGTGTTAAATATTATACCCAATATTGTTAATTTAGGAAATTTAATAAATAATCTATGTCAGAAAACACCTGATAATTCACAATGTTGTATAACGAATTATAGCTATGAAAACCTTAATTAACAACTTTGTACTTTGTCTATAACAAAATTCGTTTTTTTAAATTAAGAAAGTTAATATTGTCAAAAATTTTAACTATATTTGATTAAAAACTACAAAAGTTATAAAATGATATTATTAATTTAATTACTTAATTGTGAATGTTGGTTTCCAAATCCCATTAACCTTCTCAAATAACACCTTATTGGCGTGTCTGTCAAGAACTGCATCAAACTCTTCTTTACTCATCTTAAAGTAATCAAGAAATAGTGAAATATTCTTTTCAGGATATTCACCATCATATTTATTCACTATTTTAACAGCATCTTGACGTGATAGTCTTCCGGATCTTATATCAATACAAGCATCTTGAAGCCCACGACCAAAACCAAACTTAAGATACATCATATATGTATGGAGTTCATATAAAGGTGTATCAAATTGACCATAATTAGTATATGTTCCAGTATTTCTTTCTTTAGGAATTTTCATTTCATAATAATCCCTTGCAAATTCATAATGTACATATGTATCCCAATTTTCATAATAAGACCAGTGTCCAACTTTTAATTTTGTTTCTTGTATTTTATTTTTAGACGGAAACTTCCAAAGACTCATCTCTCTTTCTGAATATTTTCCCGCTAAAAGATTTATTGGATTATTTCCTTCCATATAAACCTTTATTGCATAGTCTGTATCATAATATGGTGTATATCTCATTTCTGTTGAGCCACCATATTCGGTTTCTCCTTCTTCACCAAACATAATCAATGGAATTTTAAAATCTACTGCAAATTGAAACATGACAGAATTTACACATGATGTAAAGCTAAGTATTGGTCTTCCCTGCTCAATAAACGCTTTTTTATTAATTTCTTGAGAAATTTGAGGATTAGGGGTAACTTTAATATTGTCATAACCATACTCTAAAAATTTTTCTAAATTTTTCTGAATAAGTTCTGTTTCTAAAGGTGGAGTTATTGTAACTGTTAGTATGTTTAATCCAAACTCATTTTTCATTTTATCAGCAACATATGTTGAATCTTTTCCGCCACTAACTGGAACAATACAATCGTATCGTTGTTTTCCTCGAATCGTATTACATAAGTCCTCTAACTCTTTATAGCGTTCTTCCCAATTAATATAGTTTTTCTTAATATCACTCCATTCACATGCTGCACAAATACCATTTTTATTAAATTGTAAACGTGGTCGAGTATCAAGCATAATACATTTCTTACAAATTTTCATTTTTTCCTCCATTATAATTGACATTTACTATATCCTTCTTTAATAATCCATATAACATATGGTCTGTATATTTATCCCCTAAAGTAACTGCTTCTCGTTCTCTTCCCTCCAATTTAAAACCACATGCTTCAAAACATTTACACATTGCTAAATTTTCAGCATAACATCCGCCTGTTAATCTTCTTAATCCTAAAACATCAAATGAATACTCAATTCCCAACAACATAATCTTAGGAGACAATCTTTTTTTTTGAAACTTTAAATCTCCAATCATTATTCCTAGATCTGCACTTTTTAACCTCCAATCTATATGGCCAACCTTAAATGTTCCTATAAACTTTTCCATATAAAAAACTTTAAAAAAACTATCATTAGAACTCACATTTAATTTTTTAACATACGCTTTTATTTGATCCATGTCCATTGTTAATAGGTATTCTTGCCTCCCAATCATTTCTATGACTCTTATATTTCTTAACCATGTTAAATACGTTATAAAATCTTTATCATTATCTATAAACTCTTTAAAAACAATTTCATCGTTGCCAAAAAAACTTTTACTCTTATTTTCTATCATTAGCGCTTCCTCCACTGTAAACACTATTTGTACATATTTTTATCATTTACAAACTTATCAAAATTGCCTATTTTGTCATTCTTTAATACAATTAACAATAATATAATTACTATTTACTATACAATGAGTTACAAATATCTTCTTAGAAATTATAAACTTAGAAATAATTTTTTCAGAAAATAGCAAAATTTTAATTATAATTTATCTAGATTAAATAGCAAAAAACAACCTAGTTTTTTATTCGACTAAATTTACACACAAAAGTGGTCAGTCTTATTGTCTTACCTATAAATATCTTCATAACGCAATACTTTTCCTATATATTTAATTTCTACTAAACCCACCATCTGAATCTTCTATACAATTAAGTAGTTCCAATACTTTAATATCTCTTTCAAGTGTATTTGGATAAAAATTTGATTCGTGTATTCCTTTCAAGAAGGCATCTATCTCATCTATATACATATTTTCATTAATATTTTTGTTATATCCTTTTTCATGTATCATATCTTTTATCTCAATAGCTTTCCATTTATCTGTATGAACTTCATAAACTTCAAAACTTTCTATATCACTACGCCACTGTAACTGCGCATTTTCAAAGTTTATTACTAAATTTCTCAAAGCATTTCGTCCAACAACATCTACCAATAAACTCCCCACTATATTTCCATAATCTAATGAACATACATAACTGTCTTCAATGTCACAACCTACATTTACTGTTTTTCTAAAATATCCTTTTATCTCATTTGGAATACCTAATATATCTACTATCCATGTCAATTCATATGGAACGATTTCCCTTGCTCCACCTGTAATCCTATTACTAACATAAAATTCATTTACATTTTCCCATGGATGCCAATCAGGAAGATATTGACCACTGTGATAAGAAAAATTGCTTACCTTTCCATATTCTCCTGATTCTATTATTTCCTTAATTTTTTTAATTACTGGATGAAATATAAACGTACATGAAGGTGCTATAAATATACCATCCTTGTTATTCCTTTTAATCTTTTTAACATCTTCCAAAATTACACTCGCCTCAATAAAAACAGGTTTTCTATACTTAAAGGCTGTTCTAACTCCTTCAAAATGTTTATCTGGTGGCAACGACACAATAATTGCCTCTGTTTCGGAAAAATTCATTTCATTCTCATTATCAATTATATTAATACCATATTTCTTCTTAGCTTCAATACATCTGTCTTCTCTTCTATCCATTCCATAAATATCTTCGCTCAATACTCCTAACGCCAGTAAACATCTCACTCGTCGCTTTCCCATGGAACCCAATCCAATCACTAAAAACTTTTTCACAACTTATCTTCCTCCATATGCATAATTGTTTCTACACATTTAAAGTCATATATATCGTCTATCTCATAGTTCTGCCATCTCTCTATAAAATATGGCAATACATTTGATGTATAAATTTGATGCTCCTTCTTAAAAACCGAAATTTTAATTAAATATCCTACTCCATAAGGAAATAAAGCTTCATCATGTAATTGACGCTGATATGCCACCATATTTAGTTCAGAAATATATGGTACTATCACTCCATTTTGAGATATCTTTTTAGCAATTATTGGATGTTCCAACTGTATCTGACCAACTGAAATTACGCCATCTCTCTCTGGATTATCAACAGCAAGTCTGATAATATTATCTAAATCATCTTTCTTCCGAAGTGGAGATGTTGGCTCTAACAACATAACATAATCGTATTTCCGTTCTAATTTTTCTTCATCATTTATTACATATTCCAATACATCCATCGATGATGTCTCATCGGCTGCTAAGCAAGAAGGTCTAAGTGATGGAACTTTTACTCCATATTGCTCACTTATTTCAGCGATTTCTCTACCATCAGTTGAAACAACTAAATGATCAATCAATTGACTATTCTTTACCTGTTCTATCGTCCAACCTATAAGGGGCTTTCCTCCTAATACTTTTATGTTTTTCCCTGGAAGCCCTTTAGAGCCATTTCTTGCTGTTATTACTGCCAAAATTCTATTATTTTTGTACATCTTAACACCTTTCTCTACCATACACATATTATTTAGATGCAACAACAAAATACCAAGTCATCATAAATTCATCTGATATTTATATCCTCTTCCCATCTGCAGTCTTTATTATATATGGGCCAGTAATACTATCTGTCTTTAAAATATCTATATCAATGTCAAATGGAATAAAATCAAATTGATTATATCCCAATCTTTCAAAGCACTTTTGTACACGCTTCAATGAATAAATATTATAATACATCTCTTCATATTCTTTATTTTCAGAAAATCGATAATAATTCTTTAATTTAATAGTATAGTCAATATCTCCTTCATAAAATAAAGATGATATAGCAATTCAATTAGGATTTATCATTAATAGGCTCCTTAATGATGTTTCATATTCAGGTAACCATGATAATGTCTGAAAACTAATTATACCATCAAATTTATTTATCCACTTAAGATCAAGATTAAACCAGTCTCCTTTTAACAATTTGCAATTATTATATTGGCAACGATCCTTAATCTGCATATTCCCATAATTTATAAACTCTTCATTAATATCCATGCCTATAAACTGACTATCCTTAAACCGATTCGCCATGTACATAGTGTTAGCACCACATCCACATGCCATATCTAAGACATTAAGTTTTTCTCCCTTTCTATAAACTTATATTCTTCAAGCCAGCCTACAAACACCTCTGTACTTCTATATATATGTTCTATTTGTTGTTTATGATATATTTCGTTTTCCATACATTTACCCTTTTCTATCTAATTATATTTTCTAAATACCGGTTTTATTATGTTGCCTTTTATAAAACTATTTACGTCACCATTTAGCGCATCTGCATACACCTTCATTGCTTTTCTTGCTGCTTCCAAAGTCGTATCAATTTCTCTTTGTGTATGTTCATATGCTATAGCTATATATGGCATAAGTATCCCTTGCTCAAGCATTTCATATAAAAATATTGTTCTATATTCAAAAGATGCCTTCTTATCTTTTCCACATATTACAAGATTTGGTGAGCATTCTGCTCCTTCTATATAAAAATATTCTTGTAATGAAAACTCTTTTGCAATTTCATTAAATCCTCTTACCAGAGTCTTTCCCATATCCCATATATGTTTTGTAACATTTAACTCTTTATATACATTTATTGTCTCAACAAGCGCTCCTAAGCTACTCATCTCTGCACCATGTGTCGTAGAAATAAGAAATACTCTCTCTCTTCCAGGTATTAACCCTCCTAGTTCCATAATGTCTCTTTTACCACCTAATGCAGCAACCGAAAATCCATTTGCCATTCCTTTTCCGAACGTCACCAAATCTGGTTCTACTCCATAATATTTACAAGCTCCTTGCAAATCCCATCGAAATCCCGTTATCATCTCATCCAGAATATAAACAACACCATATTCCTTACAAAGTTTTCCTACCTCCTGTAAAAAATTATTTGTTGGTTCCACTGTATCACATGGTTCCATTATCAATGCTGCAATCTCTCCTTTGTATTTTTCAAATAAGCTCTTTACAGAATTAATATCATTAAAACTGAATTGTAGTGTTAAGTTTTTTATTTCTTCTGGAATCCCAGCATTCATAACTGTATCGCCAATAAACCAATCATCATATGAGAAAAATGAATGTTCTTTACAACGTGCAATATACTTTCTCCCTGTATAGGCTCTTGCAAGTTTTGTTGCTGCCGATGTTACTGTCGAACCATTCTTAGCGAACTTTATCATATCAACCCATGGAAATAAATTACACATTGCCTCTGCAGCTTCAACTTCTATCTTTGATGCCTTCGTTGCTGTGTTGCCGTTATGTATCTGTCTAATAGCCGCTTCTGAAATCCTATCATAATCATACCCCACAGTTACTGATCTGCAGGCCATCCCATAATCAATGTATTTGTTTCCATCTACATCCCATGTATATACGCCTTTGCTGCGTTCCATAACTTTTGGTGCATTACTAGGAAATACCTCATCAGTTCTACTGTATGTATGTGCACCAGCTGGAATAAGCCTATGTGCTTTTCTTCCATATTCTTCATTTTTGTTCATTTATTTTTCCCTCAATCTCATCAATTATTTTTAACGTTTCTATATCTTTCTCAAAACTATATAACGCTTTCTTCCCTTTTATCACATCAAAAAATTCCTCAATTTCTTTCATATATGCATACTCATTAATGGATTCACTATACCCTTTTTCATGAAGATACCTGCCTGCGGATATTTGTTGCAGTACTCCCGTTTCTATATCTTTTTCATATAATGTTTCTGGTGTTCCATCCCACCTGATATATATATCCTCATTAAAAATTTCCAACCTTCTAACGGCATGTCTGCTTACTACATCTACTATTAGGTTTCCAATCGTTCCATTAGAATGTCTTACCTGAACTAGATAAGTGTCAGGAAAATCCAACTCCAAGTCGGTAAGTTTCGTTTTTACTGCATTTACAGCACATATCTTTCCAAATGTATGTTGTATCCAGGGTAATTCAATTGCCAAAAGCTCCCTGCATCCATTGGTTTTTTTATTGCTTACAAAAAAATTTTCTAAATTATCCCATGGATGCCAGTCTGGAAGATACTGTCCCACATGATACTGATATGCACATGGGGTGCCATTTTGTTTGACTTTGCTATCAATTATCTGCATCTCTTCCTTATATAAAGGCGTTGATGAAAGGAATAGTATCTTTCCTTTTTGTTCTGCCAACTTTATATTTTTATCATACAGATCATCAATCAAGTTAATTTCTGAAAAAACATGAAGATTATTTTCAAGGCATTCTTGAATGATTGGCGCATGGAATTGTGGTGATGTACATACGAAGGCGCAGTCAAGTTTTTCAGAAATATTGGATAGAGAGGAAGTACAGTTTATTCCATACTCTATTGAAACGCTTTTTGCTCGTTCTATGTTATTGTCAATTCCGATAATTTCAAGTTCTGGATTTTTCATCTTTAGCAGTCTTATCCTTCGTCTCCCCATTGAACCTAAGCCAAATACGCAAATCTTCATGTCATCACCTCTTTTCTAACAATTAAAAAATCCCAATGAAATGCTGCTTCTGGTCCTTTACCTTTCAACTGCATACCTTACATTGGGATTTTCTTTTCGTATTAAATTTATTATATTTTTTGAATATCTTTTTCCTTAACTCTCCATGTGTTTTATATACTCTTTCAAATCAATCGCATTGTCTATTATAAGAAGTTTTTTGAATTACTCCAATGCACGTAATATAACATATCTAGTATATCCTGACTCATAAGACAGGTATAAAAACGTTTGTCAAAAGTAATCCAAACTGATACATTATTTAAAATATTGCATTCCTTTTTTCAAGAATAAACAATTCACAGTTAACAGTAAATATCTCTTCATCTGATACTGTAAATAGGATTTTTTCTCCCCCTTGTACATAGCTTCCAATGATAACACACAACAAATCCTTTTCTAAACACTCATGCCAATTTTTCGCATAAATTATCATCTGAATCTGCGAAATCACTTACCGCTACTAACTGTCCTTCTTTGTCATCCAAGGAAACAATCCGCATTAATATTCTACTATAAAGAAATTCACTTTTAACCTTGTTGAATGACTTTACATCTTTCTGATTTAAAACATACAGCATATAACCACCATACCTTCTCGAAGATATTTTCTTTAATATATAGAACAATAATATCATATACGATTAATAATCTCAATTCATTCTTGCTCCTAATGTAAAGTATGCAGTTGTCAAAGTTCATTTTATTTCTCACTTTATCAAAATGATATGCAGATTTTATGAAATATCATAAAATTTCTTCTCTATTGTTTTATGCTGCAATAAATATTTTTTTATTTCTGAATATATATTCTTTGATGTGCCACTTTTTTCATATGGATTTTCCATATTCTGCAGCATTCCTTCCGATTTTAATCTTTTTGCCTTTTCTATTGCCGCGCTAATTTCTTCAACGCGATTTCCACAGTCAATTACTGATTCAGCTCTTATTCTTCCAGACTGCCGATTTCCTATATTTATAGTGGGGACGTGAAACGACGGTGCTTCTGTTATTCCACTAGAAGAATTGCCAATCACCATTTCACAATATTGCAATGCACTTAGATACCGTATCATTCCCAATGATACAAACGCTATCGCCCTATCGTGATTCCATTCTACATATTGATCAATCTTCTGGTTAATGATTCTTCCATCTGTATCTGCATTTGCCTTCGTAAATATAATATGGTACTCCTTATATTGTTCTAATGCTACTAAAAGATTTTCAAACTGTTCTCCTGCTGTATTGCTTTCCAGAGTTACTGGATGGAATGTTACTATTACATATGGAATATCTAAAGAAAATCCTATACTTTGTGATAGTTCTTGTCTATTCATTAGATTTTGGGTTCTAATGTTTTCTACACCTAAAGCTCCTACAAAAAATACGCTTTCTGGGTCCTCTCCCAATTGAACCAC
Organism: uncultured Lachnospiraceae bacterium; assembly: GCA_910583965.1. Lineage (GTDB taxonomy): Bacteria > Bacillota > Clostridia > Lachnospirales > Lachnospiraceae > COE1. The sequence goes on along the minus strand of CAJUAE010000005.1, from coordinate 4,164 downwards.
ACGTTTTCTATACTCTTTTGTGGCAGCAAAATGTAATACACTCATCTTTGTTATTGAATGTCTTATCGCATCATCAATTACACCCAATGTCAGTTCCCCACCATGTATATGTGCTATTGGTATCCTATGTACCATTGCGGCTGTCGCTGCCGCAAGCGCCTCATACCTATCACCAAGAATCACTACAATATCTGGCATAAGCCTCGTAAAAATATCTGCAAATCCAATGATTCCTAGTCCTATTGATTTTGTAATACCATTGGGGGTGTCAGAACTTAAAAGCATCTCATTTTTCTCAATGATCTCAAATCCATCTTGTTTTATTTCCTTATATGTCAATCCAAACTCAGGAGATAAATGCATTCCTGTCACTACAAGTTGAAGTTTTAAGTCCTTATCACAATCTATTTTTTTGATAAGCGGTTTCAACAATCCATATTCTGCTCTTGTTCCTGTCGCTACACATACTTTTTTCATATCTGTATTATCTCATCTGCTTCATAATCTTTATTCGCTGCTGTACCAATAACCATATCCCATTTCATTGGATTTATCCCATTTCCAGGTCGCTTTGTTGTCAAATTCTCTTTAGTAAATAGCGCACCCTTTTTTATTCTTGTCGCTGCCACAATACTTTTGCGAACAATAATAACATTAGATTTTTCTGACTCACTTATTTGCTTTATACCATTCCCAAGCGCAGCCTCAATCTTTCTTATACCCTGTATCATCTGTTTTAACTCATGCGGCTCCAAGCTTGCTTTATGGTCAGGTCCTTCCATATTTTTGTCCAATGTAAAATGTTTTTCTATAACCGTTGCACCAAGTGCAGTAGCAGCAATCGGTATCTCAATTCCTTGTGTATGATCCGAATATCCAACCGAAAGTCCTGTTTCTTCCTGCATTTTTACCATTGCCAATAAATTTACATCTGATATTGGCGTTGGATATTGAGTATTGCAATGCAGCAATGTGATATCCTCTGCACCGTTATCCTTCAAAATTTTAACCGCTGCCTTTACTTCGTCCATACTGCTCATTCCTGTTGAAAGAATTATTTTTTTATGCTGTTTTGCGATTTCACGCAGATATGGCAGATTTGTAATTTCGCCAGAGGGTATTTTATATATTTGCATTCCTAATTCAGATAACAACTTTATACTTTCCAAATCAAATGGCGTAGATAAAAACATAATATTTTTCTTTGAACAGTGCTCTATCAGTTCTTTATGCATCTGCTGTGTCAGTTCAAGTTTTTTAAGCATATCGTATTGTGTTTCTGCCTTATCTGTCGTTTTAAGCTGGTAATATGCTTTCTTTGCGGTTCGGCACACAAGGGAATCTGCCTGAAAAGTCTGAAACTTAACCGCGTCTGCTCCTGCTTCACTTGCTGTGTCTATTAACTGTTTTGCAATTTTTATATCTCCGTTGTGGTTTACTCCTGCCTCTGCTATTACAAATACTCTACTCATGGTCTTTCAGTCTGTCCCCTATTCTTACTTTTCCTGAATATGTATACTCCATTATCTCTATCATCGTATCACCTGTCTTTATTAGTAATCCGTTTGATGTTCTTCCAATCACCTGTCCTGGAATATTTTTATACCTATGTGCGCCTTCTATCATTCTTGCCTTGTTTATGGTGATTTTCTTTCCCGCAATCCATGATGCAGCCTGTGGCCCCGGCGTAGATAATGCTCTAATAAAATTAAATATTTCCCTGCTGTTTTGCTTCCAGTCAATAATCTCATCACCTTCTCCACGCATTCCACAGTACATACCTACCACATCAATATTACTTTGTTTCACTACTTTTACTGTGTTGTTCTGAATCATTTTAATTGCCCGATACAGAACATCCGCACAGCCATCATAAGCCTTTTCTAGTATTGTTCCATAATCATCCAAGTCTGTTATGGGATATGTTTCCTGCAGGATAATATCCCCCGTATCAATCCCCGAATCCATATAGTGAACTGTAATACCAAACTCCTGTTCATCATTTATTAACGCCCAGTTCAGGATATTCCTCCCTCTATAAAACGGTAATTTCCCTGCATGACAATTGATTGATTTCTGCTTTGGAAGATTCCTGATTTCATCCTTAAATATCTGATTAAAGGACATAGAAACAAATAAATCCGCCTTATATTTTTCCACTGTATTGATAAATGTCTGAGAATTAATATTATCACTTATTTCAACAGGTATCTGATATCTATGTGCAAAATCCAGCAGCACCTTATCTTCCTTGTCATATCTGACTGTTATAAATACAATTTGAATTGCATTATCCTTTATTATTTTTTCAAATGCCTTATGTGCCCAAGGTCCATCTGCAAAATATCCTATTTTCATGCAGTACACCTTAAGGGATCTATTTTTCTATACCCCCCCCCGTGTATATTTTTTGGTTTTTCCATCTACAACCATATAGTTATCCTCCACGCTTTTTCTTATTATTGTTCCTGCTCCGATTACTACATTATTACCAATTTCTATATTTTGAATAATTGTTGCATTTGCCCCAATCAATGTTTGTGTTCCTAAAATTACACCTCCACACAACACACTCCCCACTGCAATATGCGAAAAACTATTTATCTTACAGTCATGCTCAACAATGGCACCTGTGTTAATAATACACATCTTTTCAATGATTGTATTCCCGTTTATTACTGCTTTTTTTCCAACAAATATGCCTTCTTCCAGTTTCACATTTTCAGAAATAACTGCTGTTTTATCTATAATATTGGGAATGATATAACCAATATCCTTCAACCTCTGGTATAGTCGATTTCTTACTATTCCATGTCCCATAAATCCTATTGTTACAAAAGCATTCCTTAAACCACGGTCAAAATATTTTTGCAATGCATCATCTGTATCCAATACATGGTAATCTTTATATTGTTTCCCCTGCATTTCTTCTATATCCAAAAAACCTACAATATTATACTCTCCCCCACGTTCAATGCTGTCCACTACACTATGTGCATGTCCACCAAGTCCAAGTAATATTATGTCTTCCATTATTCGTCAGCACCCCAGTCTTGCTTTCATTTTTTCTAATTCGTCAAGCTGTCCCATGTCAAGCCATGCATCTTCACCAATTGGATAGACACCTATTCGTTTTCCTTCTTCTATATATTTTTCAATTACTGTTGGAAAATCTGCTGGTTTATTGTATTCTAAATTCTCTATTACTTCTGGTTCTACAAAATAACATCCAGTATTTGTAAAAAATGACATATGTGGTTTTTCCTGCATAGATTGTATCATTCCATCTTCACCAATATTTACCACTCCATACGGAATCGTAAAATTTTTAAGAGAACATATCATCGTGATTATGTTTCCTGATTCTTTATGCTGTTTGTATGCCTTTGTTAAATCATCATCTATCAAAATATCACAGTTTGTTAAAATAAATGTATCCTTAATTTTTCCCTTCAACAAACTGATACCGCCACCTGTTCCAAGTACTTTTTCCTCTACAATAAAATCTAATTGATACTCCTTTTCTAATTCATCAAAATATGCCTTAATCATATTTCTTTTGTAATTAACGATCATATAAAACTGTCTACATTTATAGGAACAAAAACGATTAATAATATGTTCCACAATCGGATAATCTCCAATTGGTATTAAAGGTTTTGGCAAAATATTTGTATATGGTGAAAGTCTTGTTCCACGTCCCCCTGCCATAATTACAACTGATACTTCTTTTTCAAAGAAACCATGTTCTTTTATTATGTCAGTTGCAAAAATCACTTTTTGAAGAATTTGATTTTTATCTACAATCGGAATTGCACTAATCTGATATTTTTTCATAGTATATATTGCTACATCTGCCTGTTCCTCATATAAATAAATTGGCTGATAATTGGCGGCACACCTCACTGGCGACTGTAAATCTCCATTTTTCATCATCCATCTACGAATATCGCCATCAGTCACTGATGCTAGTAATTTTTTATTTTGATGTACAAAAAGTATCTTTCGTGCATTTTGATTAATCTGCTGCATTGCTTCCAATATGGACTTATTTTCTTCAATGTATAACTCATTCATATTCGTCCTCTGATAGTTCTTACAGATTATATATATCCGTTTTATACCTGTCCAAATTTCCCTTGAGAAACGTTATCGTATTCCTCA
>CAJUAE010000004.1 GCA_910583965.1 uncultured Lachnospiraceae bacterium | reverse complement strand
AAACACCTCAAATTCGCTCATTTTTCTGTGAAAAATGGCTACTTTTCGGTGTTTTCGCGGGTCCCAAGTTCAAAAATCCTCTTGCAAGCAAGCTTGCATCGGATTTCTTGACCTTTTGACCCTGGTATCATATTGTTTTACACAGTAATCACTTTGCACGCGCCAAGCGCAATCACGACAGCTCCAAGTGCAATGCGATACCAACCAAATACCTGAAAATCATGCTTTTTAATATAATCCATCAAAAATTGAATCACAAAAATAGAAACCAAAAAGGAAACTAGCATTCCAATAATTAGCACTCCTACCTCAAGGGTCGTAAATGACAAACCAAATTTCACCAACTTTAAAAGGCTTGCTCCAAACATAACAGGTATGGCAAGAAAAAATGTAAACTCCGCTGCCACATTTCTTGAAACGCCGATAAGCAACGCCCCCACAATAGTAGCGCCTGAACGCGAAGTCCCCGGAAACACCGCCGCGATTAACTGAAATATACCAATCATAAACGCTGTCTGAAACGTAATATCATCAAGTTCTTTAACCTTTGCCTGTTTTGTCTTATTAACACGCTCCACCACAATAAACGCCACACCAAACACAATTAGCGCCAGTGCCACTGGTATTGCGTGATAAAACAACGCCTCAAACACATCATCAAACAATAGGCCAACAATTGCTGCCGGAATACACGCCACCACAATCTTTAGCCACAATAGAATTTTGTCCATCTCAACCATAGGTTTTGATTTATCCCTAAATTGAAATGGAAAAATCTTATTCCAGAACAGAATCACAACAGCCATAATCGCACCGAGTTGAATGACAACCAGAAACATATCCAAAAATTCCGGTGTACAATTAAGTTTAATAAACTCATCCAATATAATCATATGCCCTGTACTGCTGACTGGAAGCCACTCTGTAATTCCCTCCACGATACCAAACAGCACCGCTTTCAATAGTTCTAACATAGCCCAATCCATCGCATCTGTACTGCGTACATCAGATGCCCTTTCCCAAACAATTCTTCTACTATCATATAATGCATTCTATCTGCAAAAAATTCATCAATTGTCCCCAGCATTTTTTTGCATCCTGATATCCCAATTGATATAGTACCTCCAATTTTTCTCTATCCTTCTCTATTCTGCCAATATCATTTGCCTTCTGCGGCCGAATGACAAACACTTTTCCAGCCTTTTCTTCTTCCTCAAGAAACCGCATTGTCTCATTGTAACGCACATAGCGGCTTGCTGTCAGCTCATAAACTTTAGGAAATTTAGCATACTTAAATTTTATCAAATTCAACATCACAGGAGAAACCTGTTTTCTAATATATCCCACTTCTTTCGTAAGAATAACCACATTTTTCAAATTTCCATCCGCAATCGCTTTTCGGATTGGAATCGCATCTGCAATCCCGCCATCAAGATAATATGCATCTCCAATTTTTACATTTCTGGACACTAGCGGCAAGGAAGCAGATGCCCGCACATTAAGTGTGTCTTTGTACATTTCGCGCATTGGTTTATACTCTGGCTCTCCTGTTTGGAGATTTGTCACCACTGCATAAGCGTTTCCCTCATATTTTGCAGCCGTCTTGTAATCATAAGGATCAAGCTTATTTGGAATTTGGTTGTAACACATGTCCGCATTAAACAAATCACCTGTTGTCAAAAGACTATGCATACTACAATAATCCTTATTTTTCAGATAATTGAGTGCCACTCTGTAAGCACGTTTTTTCTGTTTTGAGATATAACTACATAGATGGCAAGCCCCTGCCGAGACACCATAACAATTCTGAAAATATAAATCTTTCTCCATAAAATACTCAAGCACACCAGCGGTATACATCCCTTTCATTCCACCGCCTTCAAGCACCAGACCACAGTCAACCATATCTCTACCTCACACCATATTCCTGCGCAACAAACTTGCGTAGCGCTGGCATTGCACGTTCAACTTTCTCTGTCTCAATGCAGTACGCCATCCGAAAATATCCCGGACATCCAAACGTGTCACCGGGCACCAATACCAGATCATAATTCATCGCTTTTTTGCAAAATGCAACAGAATCCTTTTCAAGCGCCCGTGGAAAAATATAGAACGTTCCACCTGGTTTCACAACCTCAAAACCAAGTCGTACAAGCTCGTCATAAATAATGTTCATATTCGTCTCATAGACTGACAATTCAGAAGTCAATCCCAAAACCTCCGCCACTGCAATTTGTATGATAGAAGGTGGACAGTTATGTCCAATTCCACGTGAAATCTGTGCACACATTGGCGAGATCAATGCACTGTCTGTACATTTGGGATTCGCTGCAATGTATCCTAGACGCTCTCCTGGAATAGAAAGCGACTTTGCAAAAGAATAACACGAAAGCGAATTGTCATAATACTTTGAGATATAAGGAGCATCCACCCCTTCAAAAATAATATCGCGGTACGGCTCATCCGAAATCAAGAAAATATCATGTCCATATTCCTTCTGTTTCTCCTCAAGAAACTGCGCAAGCCTTTTAATTGTCTCAGTTGAATAGACAATCCCTGACGGATTGTTTGGCGTGTTGATAAGCAATGCCATTGTCCTTGGGCTAAACAGCTTTTCTAACTCCTCAAAATGAATCTGAAACTGTTTTGTATCAGCAGGCACCACCTTCAACACTGCACCTGTCTGATTGACATAATGATTGTATTCTGGAAAATAAGGCGCAAATGTAATTACCTCATCTCCCGGTTGCGTAACTGCTCGCACCGCATGTGCCACAGCTCCCGCAGCACCTGTTGTCATAAACAAGTGTTCTGATGTGTAATGCATTCCATATGTTTTATTTAAATACTCTGCAAACTTTAATCGCACAGCTGGAATCCCTTGCGATTGGCTGTAACCATGCAGTTCCATTGTATCGCGCTCTTGTAACAGTGCTATCATTTTATCTGTAAAAGCCTGTGGCACTGCCACAGACGGATTTCCCAAACTGAAATCAAATACATTTTCACTTCCAATTTCTTTCGATCTTCCTGTTGCCCATTCTGACATCTGGCGGATCACAGACTTTGCCCCCAACATTTCTTTATATTTTTGTGAAATCATTTGTCTTTCCTCCATTCCTATTGTGCACTCTGTCCCCCCCATTGTACCACCACAAATAAAAAAAAGCAATTTTATTTCACTTCATTCCATCATACCGATTCATAATCTCTCCTATCCTCTCATAGAATGTACAAATGATTTAGAAGGAGACCCCTTTTCAAGTTTATGAAAGATTATATTGAAGAAAGAGCGATCAATATTGCTGTCTATATTATCGACAATAACGCTACTGTGCGACAAACTGCCAAAGCATTTGGTGTGAGTAAATCCACAGTACATAAAGACGTTACCTCAAGACTGATGCAAGTAAACCCTACTCTTGCAAGACAGGCGCGGACTGTGCTGGATGTGAACAAGTCTGAGCGCCATATCAGGGGAGGACTTGCCACCCGTGAAAAATATGCACATCAGAAAGAAGAGTAGGAGGACTCCCCCTACTCTCTTTCGTTCTGTCAAACGACTCGCCGCACACACAAAATATCTCGATACAACGCATTGCTAATTTTAATTCCTGTCTTGGCAGAACTTGCATGGACAATCTTGCCATTCCCTATGTAAATCGCTACATGTCCCGGATAACATATAATATCTCCAGGCTCTGCTTCTGCATAACTCACTTCTTTTCCAACACTTCTCTGAGAAGTTGAATTTCTAGGAAGACTGTATCCAAATGCCTTATATACGGACTGTGTAAAGCCGGAACAGTCCGCTCCTTTTGTCAGACTTGTACCACCTGCCACGTAGGGGTTTCCCACAAATCCGCAAGCGTAATTCGCCACTTCTTTCCCCTTTGCGCTTCCCTTTGCAGACGCGACTGTCTCTTTTCCGGCTGTTGATTTTGTGGATACTTCTTTTGTCGGTGTGCTGTCATTGGCAGTATTTGCATCACTGTTGTTATTTTTATTACTATTATTTTTCTTTGCTTCTTCCGCTTCCTTTTTCTTGCGTTCTTCCTCCTCTTTTCTCTTGCGTTCTTCCTCCTCTTTTCTCCTTCGTTCTTCCTCCTCTTTTCTCTTGCGCTCCTCCTCTGCCTCAATTTGTTTAATCTGTGCATTTCTCTGCTTGATTTGTTGTTTGTAAACTTCCGCCTGCTGTCTTGCCTTACTGATTTGAACAGCATAGTCTGCGCTGATTGCTTCAAGCTCTGCTCTTGCCTCCTCAACGCTATCTTGCTCCTCCTCAAGTCCTTCCTGTGTTGCTTCCAGTTCAGATTCCTCTATTTCAAGCTTTTCTTTTAAGTCCTCTACATTTTGTCTGGCAATTTTATAATTGGTAAACATCTTCTTGTCATACTCGTGCATCTTCTCCACGTAGTCCGCCTTATTAAGCATATCTTGCATAGAAGAAGCACTAAAAAAAATATCGAGAAAAGAAGTCTCCCCACTCTCATACACCGCTTTCACGCGAACTTTCATCGCCTCATATTGCTGATGTTCTACTTTCTGTGCTTCCTCCAAATCAATTTTTGCCTGTTCAATCTGTATCTTTTTTGCCTCAATTTCTTCCTCAAGAAGACTGATACTTGCCATAATTTCTGCTATTTCATTGCTGAGTACTTGTATTTCTGCATCAATGCTTTCTTGTTCCCCTTCTAGTTCATTGACTTGGTCGTCTAGATCTTCTAGCTTATTTTCATCTTCTTCGTTCTGTTGCTTTAGATCATCTTTTTTTGCGGCTTGTACCTGACAAGGACTTAAAAAAATGCTAAAGTTACATGCCGCCAAAAATATTGCCACACACAATCCTATTATCACCAGTCGCCTGTACTCTTTTTTCATGTGTATCTACCCCTTTTTTTCTGATATACTCATGACAAGATGTTGGGGTCAAAAGGTATTTTGCCCCCTATGATACCACGGATTGCTCCGCATTTCATGCTCCCGCAATCCTAAAACACCTCAAATTCGCTCATTTTTCTATGAAAAATGGCTACTTTTCGGTGTTTTTGCGGGTCCCAAGTTCAAAAATCCTCTTGCAAGCAAGCTTGCATCGGATTTCTTGACCTTTTGACCCTGGTATCATGACAAATGAAATCCGCTGTGAGTATCGCGTCAACCGCAGCCGTAAAGCGGCATATTTCTGCCAGCTTACGCTTTGCTTACGCTTCTTCCTCCTCAACAGTAACGACCTCCATCAGTCGCTCAATCACCATATTCTGTACTATAGACATTCTGTATGTGGCAAAGCCCACATCAGCAATTAACGCATCCCCAGAAGCATACCCATATTCTGTCGCTTCCTCATCTGCCTTTTTTGCAATCATTTCCTCAGTAATTTCCATTTTCTCTGCACGCGCTATTGCTTCCATCACCAAGTACTGTCTTACTGTATCTGTAAACATCTCATTCATCTCCAAATTGTATTGTTCCATAGTAACACCATACGCATTTGTCACAAAAGTCTCCAAATCCATATTGTACATAGACTTTGCAAGCGACTCAATATAATGGTTATAATTTTGTGCCTCCTCCTCAATCAGATATTCAGGAACGGACTCTATCGTGCTTTCCTCCACAACTTTTCGCACAACAGCACTTTTTGCATTCGCTGCATAAGTCTCCTCAGCATTTTCTTCCATCGCACGTTTTCCTGCTTCCCAGACTTCCTCTTTTGTCTTATAAGAAAGTCCCATTTCAGCCATCTCCTTCGGTGTCACTGTCGCATACTCCGCAGCCCCCTCTATTCCATTCACCGTAACAGTGAACACAACTTCTTCTCCCGCCATAGTTGCATTGCGATAATTGTCTGGAAATGTCAAATTCAAATCAACCGTCTCACCTGTCTCCACACCAATCAGCCCATCCTCAAATCCTGGAATAAATCCTCCTGAACCAATTGACAATTTATATCCAGAAGCTGTACCTCCATCAAACGCCACACCGTCTTTTTTCCCCACATAATCAATATCTACAACATCCCCCTCCTTGACAGGTCTATTTGTAATTGTTCCTACTAACAATCTGGTGTTAATATAATTCTCTATTGCCTCCTCATTCACTTTGGGTCTAGCAGCCGTCACTTTCATTTTCTTGTAATCCCCTAGAGTGACATATTTATCAATATCAAGATCTTGAAATCCTACATAGTCCTCTCTATCGCTCACTCTATCAATTTCTGTCTGTGTACTATCTGAACTTTCTTCCTCCACTACAGTCGTTGTCTCATTTTCCTCCATGACAGAACTTGTCTCCACTACATTTGCATCTTTGTCTGTTTTCTTCTCCCCACAGGCACTTATACTCATAATCATCATACCTGTTAAACACATTAATACCACTTTCTTTTTCATGATTCATAATCCTTCCTTATTTAAAATACATTCCTTCCACCCTCATGAACTCTATGATAACATTATCACATCAAAAACACAATGAAAAACAAAAAGGAAATCAACGGACTTTCTTGCACTTTCTGACATTTAATGTTAAAATATTACTAATTCCCATTTGCCCGCTTTAGCAGGTACTAAATCAGGGGCTTTGCAATCTGTAATGATGCAGATATCGCACAACAAAATAGAAAGGTAATGGATTCAGATGGCAGTAAAAATTATAATCACAGTTTTAATTATTCTTGTAGTCCTTTTGGTGGTATTGTATTTCGTCGGCAAAAAGTTACAGAAAAAACAAGCGGAACAACAAGCGCAAATCGAGGCTGCCAAGCAGACTGTCACTATGCTTGTCATCGACAAGAAAAAGCTCAAACTAAAAGATGCAGGATTTCCTGCTGTGGTACTAGAACAGACGCCCAAATATATGCGTCGTGCAAAATTTCCAATTGTCAAGGCAAAAATAGGCCCTCAGATTATGTCCTTAATCTGTGACGCTTCTATCTTTGACATTGTTCCAGTAAAAAAGGAAGTAAAAGCAACTGTCAGCGGCATTTATATCACAGACGTAAAAGGCATTCGCGGAAAACTTAACACTGCTCCTGCCAAGAAAAAAGGAAAATTCCGTAATTGGGTTGAAAAAATGCAGGAAAAAGCTGGTGCAAAACCACTCAAATAAACAATCGAATCGGAAAGATTACTCTACTTGTGAACGCACCGTTCTAATGACTTATTTTATCTGTACAAGTCTACACATCAAAAAATACTGCTTTTGGCAGTATTTTTTTGATGTGTGCTTATCACAAATCTAATTTTAAGTCATTTTCTGCAATCCAACCAATTTTCCGAAACAAATTGCCAATAATATAAGTAAGAATTGCAGGAAGCAAAAAGCTAATACTGATTAGCCCTGTCCAATCCCACATAGTAACTGCTAGCTTTGTACCCGAAGCGATATCATCCAGCCAGCCTGTATACACACCGATCTGTCCAACCAATCCGCATGTTCCCATTCCTGAAGCAACTGCTGCTCCATTCATTTGTAACTGAAAAATACAGGTTGCAATTGGTCCTGTAATGGCGGAAACAATAATAGGAGGGAGCCAAACCCTAGGTTTCCTTACAATATTTCCCATCTGAAGCATGGAAGTTCCTATTCCCTGCGCGAACAATCCTCCAATTCCATTTTCCCGGAAACTCATTACTGCAAAACCAATCATTTGCGCACAACATCCTGCAAGTGCTGCGCCTCCTGCAAGCCCAGTAAGACTAAGTGCCGCGCAGATTGCTGCGCTGCTAATTGGAAGTGTAAGCGCAATTCCTACAATCACAGAGATAATCACGCCCATCAAAAACGGTTGCAACTCCGTCGCCCACATAATAGCCTTGCCGACTGCACTCGCTGCACTGCCGATTGTTGGTGCACAGAAAGACGCAAGCAATGCTCCACTTATAATTGTCACAAGCGGTGTCACAATAATATCCACTTTCGTTTCTTTTGAAATTGCTTTTCCCAACTCTGCTGCAACAATCGTAATCAGCAGTACTGCCAGCGGGCCACCAGCTCCACCAAGCTTATTCGCGGCATGTCCTACCGCTGCAAGCGAAAATAACACCAACGGCGGACAGTGCAACGAATATCCAATTGCAACAGCCATTGCCTCGCCTGTCACAGCTTTGGCATATCCTCCAATCGTTATCAAGATTTCTATACCAGCTCTCTCACCAATTGTAGAAAGGATTGTTCCAATCAAAAGAGATGCAAATAATCCTTGTGCCATCGCGCCCAATGCATCAATACCATAACGTTTCCCAGAAAACGAAATGTCTTTTCTCTTTAAAAACTGTTGTACTTTTCCCATAATGTTCCTCCATCTTTTGATAAATAGATATTCGAAGTCTACGATATTCAAGAATGCTATTGGCATTCTTTCTGTGGCGTGTAAGCCAACTCTGCTAATATAAAATCAAATTGCACTCCTGCCAAAGGCTTATCTCTGTCGGGAATTATACTCCCCCTGAGACAAACTTGTATTTTACTTACCACTTTATAAAAATAAACGTTTTCTCTGACTAAGATAAATTCTCAAAGTCTATGGTAGTATATCATAAGCGCCCTGTCATTGCAACGCAGTCGTGTACATAACGAAAGCGGTCGTTATATCTTCTTATCCGATTGATATAACGACCGCTTCATTGCACTTCAATATTCAATTTTTTCCTCTTTCTCGGACCCTTTCATCCGCTCTTATTCTTTTTTACGCTTCCTTTGTTTCTTTCCTTTTCTCTGTCTATCCGCTGGCTTTCTTCCGAAATACACTTCTTAATTTTCTATGCTTTGCTCTCTTGTAGCTGCATTTTTCATGGTCTTCCTATTAAGGGATTTCTTCCAGTCAGCATCTAGATTTGTGCTGTTGCCAAGGGACTCATCTCCTCTCCATCTTTACCATTTATTTCGATTGCCTGCAGGTATCCGAATACTGCATTTGTTTTATACAAACACTTTGCAAATGCTTTACAAAAGTTTTTGCTTCTTTATACTTTTCTCTTTTGTATATCAACAATTTATCTTTTGTAATTCTAATTCGTCACCATCTTTGGTACATCTCTGCTATAGTTATCCTCTGTAACTATCCTTTGTACCTTTCCTTTTTCTTCTTCCTTTGTGTAATTGTATAGTAACACTTCTTTTCAATAATTGCAATAGCTTTTATAAAAAATGTCAAATACTGTCGAAATTACTATATTCTATCAGTTATTTTGTATAGTATTTTCTGAATTTTCTGACAATTACTCTCCCCTTTTACTATTTTCAATCACATATAAGACTTCTTCTTTTACAAGTGCACTTTTTTTCTCATAATCTTTTGTCTCTTGCAGTGCCACTGCTTCCTGTAACGAAATCAGATTTCTAAGCTGTACAGTATGATTTTCCACTGGTATATATGCCTTTTTCTTGCGATCAAAAGCAGAACGCAATAAATAATATTGATAGACATCTTTTTTATTGTCCGCAAGTTTCACAATATCATCCACAATACACACGCCAATCGTCTCACTATATATAATGTCCTTTTTCTGAAACAATTTTATCCCTCCAAAGTATTCGTATCTCAACACAAAGTTTAAGAACTTGTTAACCAATAACTTATGCGCCTAATTGCGTATTCCTCTATTCGCTACGCTGGGCATTTGTCAGCTTTGCTGACATGCCTTTTCTAGTTGCCCTTGTGCAACAAAATAGCACCATCTCCATCTGGAATGATGCTATTTTATTTCCAGTTATGAAATTGCATTGTTACATATGTTCCCTTTCCCGTCTGAGTTCTCCTGAGTTACTTCCCTTTCGCACCGGCCGACCGTCCATAAAACCAGCCCGCCAGCAGAAACTTTGTTCCGCTTGCTCTGTGTCACCAGACCATATTTATTTTAATATAATTATCGGCCGAAACTTCAAAACCCTTAACCTCATTTGCAAAATCAAGGAAAGAAGATTTATCTTCCCTACTCATACACTCCCATGCACCACTCTAACAGCTTATTTTCTCTGTATGGGTCTATGCAATTGAGTAGGGAAAGTTATCTTCTTTGCCTATGCAAATTAAACGTTTTTACGTTTTTCAACAAATACTGGGAAGGACTCTGTTCCCTTTAATTCTTTATAAGAAGAAATGGTTACATTCTTGTCCGTAATCACATACTCTACAGTTGCTCCTGTCTCAATAACTGTATCTTGCATCAGCACGCAATTTCTAACTTTTGCACCTTTGCCAACCTTGACGCCACGAAACAGAATACTATTCTCCACTTCACCCTCAATCACGCAGCCGTCTGCCGCCATCACATTCTTTGCGTGGGAACCTATTGCATATCTTGTTGGGTTATCATCACGAATCTTCGTATAAACAGGATTTGGTGAGAACAGTGCATTGATATTCTCCTCTTTTAGCATCTTCATATTCTCTGCAAAATAAGAATTGATATCCATAATGCGCGCATAGTAACCATCATGTTGATATGCTTTTACATTCAGCTTGTCAATCTGTGGTGCAATAATATCACGCTCAAAATAGGTCAAACCATTAACATAAGCCTCGCGAATCTGATCAATTAAAAGCTGACGCTCAATGACGTAAATATTCATAGAAATATTCCGCTCGCCATCTTCCTTATCATTAACCACAATCTTCTGTACTCTGCCGTCCGCGTCAATGTCAAGTGTATAATACAAATCTTTTTTCGTCATATCAATATCGTGCAGCACTTTTGGAATTTCGTTCTTTGTGTAAGCGATTGTTACATCTGCTCCGCTATCAATATGTTCCTGAAGCAACTTGCTAAAATTAAAATTAACTGCAATATTGGTATCCGCCATAATGACATATTTTTCTTTCTGGCGTTTCAGATAATCAATAATACTTGCAATCGCTTCCACTCTACCATTGTAGATATTAACTGTCTTCTGTGCAAATGGTGGAATGATGTTCAGACCGCCTTTTTTGCGTGTCAAATCCCACTCTCTACCAGAACCAAGATGGTCCATCAGAGAATGATAATTTCTTTTTACAATCAATGATATATTATCAATACCACAGTTTACCATACTCGAAAGCATGAAATCTACCAGTCTGTAACGGCTTGCAAATGGTATAGATGCCATCAGTCTCTCAGTAACAAGCTCTGGTACTAATGAATCATAGCTATTTGGGAACAAAATGCCCATTGCTGAATCTGCATTGGAATTGATCATGCCTTGTCACCTCCCTTTACATCTGCTGACACCATGGCGTCAGGTCCTATAATCGCGCCCTCGCCAATTGTCACATTAGAGCCTACTGTCGCAACGCCTTTTCTATCTCCATCTGGCATTTCCCCAACAACAGCATTTTTCTCAATCACTACATTCTCTGCAATAATACAATGCTTAATCTGTGCGCCTTCCTTTATTGTACTACCGCCCATAATCACAGCATCTTCTATCACAGCACCTTTCTCTACTTTGACACCCGCAAAAAGTACAGAATGCTTTACTTTACCATCAATGCTACATCCATCGGTAATCATGCAATTCTCAAGCACTGCCTCCTCACCGATACGATGTCCTGTCATACCGCTATTTCTGCTGTATACACGCCAGTCATCATCAAACAGATTGATACCACTGTTTTCTGGATCGAGCACTTCCATATTTGCTTCCCAGAGAGAGGAAATCGTTCCAACATCTTTCCAATAGCCTGAAAAACGATACGCATACATTTCCCGCTTATCCCGCAATAAACTTGGAATAATATTTTTCCCAAAATCATTCTCAGATTCAGGATCATTCTCGTCCTCAATTAGATATTTTTTCAGAATCTCCCAATTAAAAATGTAGATACCCATCGATGCCAGATTTGATTTTGGCTCCTTTGGTTTCTCCTGGAACTCTGTAATCTTGTCATTGTCATCTGTAACCATCAGTCCGAAACGACTTGCTTCTTCCCATGGTACTTCCATTACTGCCACGCTAAATTCTGCACCTTTTTCCTTATGGAATCTCAGAAAATCGCTGTAATCCTGTTTGCAAATCTGGTCTCCTGACAAGATAATCACATACTCTGGATCATACCGCTCAATAAAATTAATATTCTGATAAATCGCATTCGCTGTACCTTTATACCAGTCAGAACCAGTTGCCTTCTGATAAGGCGGCAGTACATGAACACCTCCGTGTAGCCTGTCTAAATCCCATGGCTGACCATTTCCTATGTACTCATTCAATACAAGGGGCTGATACTGGGTAAGAATCCCTACTGTATCAATTCCTGAATTTACGCAGTTTGAAAGTGGAAAATCAATAATTCTGTATTTTCCGCCAAACGGAACTGCAGGTTTTGCCAGCTTTTGTGTCAATGTATAGAGACGTGACCCCTGACCGCCAGCAAGCAGCATTGCAATCATTTCTTTTGCCATAAAATACCTCCAATCCTATTTTGAGCATGTGCAATGTTTCCTTATATATTTAATCGAATAGAGAAGATAAAGCTTCCCCACTCGCGCCAAACACGAGCAGCGTTAGCTGCATTTTTCTTTTCCGCGTTCGTGCGCATAAAAAATTGCCAACTGCACGGCTGAAGCGTCTAAAAATGTTTTAACCTACACTTCTAACCGCACAGGTGGGAAAATTGTCTGCTCAAGCTACGTTTTCTAAACAGGGTACAAACTATTATTTATAATAACAATTTATAATCCCGCCCTGAATAGTTACAATTATACTATAATATTCTAAAAAATGGTAGTGTTTTGTTTATTTTATTCTAAAAAATATGCACAAAAAAATATATTTTATTAATTATGCCATTTTATCATATGACTTTTCCTACTAATTTGTAACTTTTTATTTAATATTTCTACATTGCTTTCCTGTCTTATCTATTAGAAACATGTAAAATTATCTGCACAAAATCAAATAGGGAAGATAAATCTTCCCTACTCAATTTATACTCTATTATAATTTATCAAACAACCTTTGAGAATAATCTGTCTCTCCTCGTCAGTGAGCTCGCCAAGTGTCATCTCAAACGCAATCTGCTTGCGGTCGCCAGAAGCACTACCCACAACATACGCTTGAATCACTTCTGCCTTTTCCTCCACTGCTTTCCGAATCCCTGGAATGTAAATATAGTCAAGATTCTTAAATGGCAGCTCGCCTTCTTTAATAAGAAATGGCAACATTCCCCAGTTGATAAGATTAGAGCGATACCGCTTTGTCGCATACTCATTGGCAATATTTGCCCAACCACCAAGCACTTTCTGGCAACTTGCCGCCTGCTCACGCGCCGATCCATCACCCGGTTTTACAGCAAAGATAGTACTTCCAATTCCAGTATTGCTACGGTCCGCATCTGGAGTGATTGTCTTCATCACAGACCACGCTGCCTCTAACTCAGCGAATTTCCGCACTGGACAAGCTTTTTCTTCTCGTGCCTTCTCTGCAAGTTGAATCTCCTTTGCAAGCCGCACATAATTTGGGTCTTTTCGAGAGAGTGTAAACTCTGCAAGACCAAGTGGATTCGAGCGATAAGAAGAAGTTTCGCCAGAGGGAATTAGTTCGTCTGTCGTTGTGACAGGATCGTGGATCTCTGAGACTACCTTGAGCATTAAATTGTCGGTCAGTGGCACCATTGCAGGCCAGTCCTTAATGTTCGGTCCAAACTGAATCTCAACAGACTCATCTGCAACCCCCTTAGAATCAAATACACGATTTTCATAAATCTTTTTGTCAAAGAAATATTGATACTTTCCGAAGTCTCCGTCAAACGCAGTAGCAGGAGTAAGGTATCCTTTGTTTGCTGCTGTCGCCGCAATTGAGCGCGCATCCATCAGTGCCACAGATGCAATCTGCCCACTCTGAAGCTTCGATCCTTCACGATTGGGGAAATTTCTGGTCGAATGGCGAATTGAAAATGCATTGTTCGCCGGCGTATCTCCTGCGCCAAAACAAGGACCACAAAAAGCAGTTTTCAGAACTGCACCTGTCTGAAGTAGCTTTGCAGCGCAACCATTTTTTACCAGTTCCATATAGATAGGCATGGAAGCTGGATAAATGCTTAACGTAAACGCATCTGGCCCAATACTTGCATTCTCAAGGATGTCCGCTGCCGCGCAGATATTCTCAAAACCACCACCGGCACAACCTGCAATAATTCCTTGTTCTACATACAATCTGCCATCGCGCACTTTATCTTTAAGAGTAAAATTTACTGCGCCATCTAAGCTAACAAGCGCTTTCTTCTCGCAATCCTCCAAAATATCCAATAGATTTGCATTTAATTCTTCAATTGTATATGTATTGCTTGGATGAAATGGCATTGCAATCATTGGCTTTACTTTGCTTAAATCTACTTTAATACAGCCATCATAATATGCAACTTCGCCTGGATTTAACGCTACAAAATCCGCACTTCTTCCGTGAATCTCATAGAAATCCTTAATTTCACTGTCTGTTTTCCAAATGGAAGACAGGCATGTCGTCTCGGTGGTCATCACGTCAATGCCAATTCTAAAATCAGCAGAAAGCGACGCCACTCCGGGTCCTACAAACTCCATCACTTTATTTTTTACATAGCCATTTTTAAATACTGCGCCAATAATAGCAAGTGCTACGTCCTGTGGTCCAACGCCTTTGACTGGCGCTCCCTCCAAATATACTGCTACAATACCTGGCATATTGATATCATAAGTCTGATTTAAAAGCTGTTTTACTAGCTCTGGTCCACCTTCTCCCATCGCCATTGTACCAAGTGCACCATATCGCGTGTGAGAATCAGAACCTAGTATCATTCTGCCCCCACCTGCAAGCATCTCGCGCGCATACTGATGAATCACTGCCTGATGTGGTGGAACATAAACCCCACCATATTTTTTTGCACAGGTCAATCCGAACATATGGTCGTCTTCATTAATCGTTCCGCCCACCGCACAGAGCGAATTATGACAGTTCGTCAACACATATGGCACAGGAAATTTTGTCAACCCTGATGCGCGTGCTGTCTGTATAATCCCCACAAAAGTAATATCATGCGATGTCAATTTATCAAACTTAATTTTAAGCTTGTCCATATTGTCAGATGTGTTATGTTCCTTGAGAATATGATACGCAATTGTCTCTTTTGCCGCATCTTCCTTGCGCACTTCTTTTCCCGTCTTTGCCTTAATGGCGGCTATCGCTTCTGCATTGTCCGCAATTAGTTCTAAACCATTTACAAGATATGCGCCTGTCTCCAATAATTGAATCATTTTTTGCACCAATCCTTTCTATAAATTAATTATAACAAAAATTGTATCTGTTTGTTTTGCTTCAACAACAGATAACAAAAAGCATATTTTCGTTCCTCATAATTCCGCTGTGCGAAATCTCAAATAGTAATCGTGTGAAATTTAATCGTTCTTAGGCAATGTCTTTTGCTGCCTTAGAACGATTTTTGACACTACTACCATGTATAAATATACTATACCTTACTATGAAAGTAAAGGACAACTTTTTTCCAAGCTGTTCACAGCATTCATTAAAGTAGCGAATAAATTATAATTTATTTAGAATCAATACCTATACTACAAACAAATCACTTTCGCTTTTAACTGTACTGCTTCTTTTTCATCATGAGTGACAAAAAGCACTGTTTTTCCTATGGTCTTCTGTTTCACATACGCTAAAATCTGTTCTTTGCATATGTCATCCAATCCCTGAAAAGGCTCATCAAGACAAAGGATATCATATTCTGCTAACAATGCTCTAAGAATACTCACGCGTCTGCGCATTCCTCCTGAAAGTTCAGATACAGGTTGCTTAACACAATCTCTCAGCCCCAACTTTTCCATCTCCTGTCTTACGGTCTCAGCCGTAAGACAAGGTGTGACCAAACGAATATTTTCGATCGCTGTCATATGTTCGCACAAGCGTTCTTCTTGAAATACTGCGCTAAATCGTTTTCCCTTCTGTCCTGTAATGCATCCACTATCCATCTTTTCAAGTCCCATTATAATACGCAACAACGTTGTCTTTCCTGCACCAGAAGGCGCCATTATACAACTGATTTCCCCACTATTTATAGTCAGATTTAAATGCTGCAATACTTTTTTATGTCCAAACGACTTTGATAGATTACTGATACAAATGTCTTCCATTAAGTTTTACACGTCCTGTTCCACAATATTAAACCCACTACACTGTATAAAAATTCCAGTCGTAGCGTTAAGTGTCGTAAAGGTCATCACATACCTTTTTCCGTCAAATATGCTTTTCTCTCACTGTAATACACCACGCTGCACATTTTTTCACAATCGCTAGTATTAACTTTTCAAAGGCAAGGCTCATCAACACAATCACAAATGTCCACGCAAATAAATCTGGAGTGTCCAGATAGACTTTTGCTTGTTGTAGTCTCTCTCCAATCGATCCTTTCGGAATGCCAATCACTTCCGCAGCGACTCCTGCTTTCCATGCAAGACCAAGGGAAACACTACATGCCGAATAAAAAAAGGGCATTATTTGCGGTAGATAAATAAATCGTACCACATGCAACCGCGAAATGCGAAAGACCTCTGCCATCTCCAAAAGTGCCTTGTCCACACTTCTAATGCCTCCAAGCACATTTGTATAGATAATTGGCAACACCATCAAAAAAGATATCAATATCGAAAGATTTCTTGAGGAAAACCAGATCAGTGCCAGTATGATAAATGAGGCGACTGGCACTGATTTTACAGTCAGCACAAGCGGTGCCATAAGCTCATAAATACGGTGATATCGCGAGGACATTCCTGCCAGAACACTCCCCACCAAAACAGCTAACAAAAATCCAAATGCAATGCGCAACAACGTAAAAAATACAGTTCCCCAAAATGCTATTGTCCTCACCAACTGACTCAGCCGAAAAAATACTTTTATCGGTGAGACAAGCAAAATATCACTGTCTATCCACATACTAGAAAGTTGCCATGCGATCAGCCAAAACAGCACTGCCCAAAAACGAATTTCACGTTTTTCCTTGTGCTGTCTCATAGCCCATAATAAAAGTCATCTGCTGGGAGCATTCCACCGATTGCTTTTGGATTTTGTTCAGACAGCACTTTAAGATATCCTGAGAGCTTCTGCTTCATTTCCTCTCCGGTGATAAACACAATATTGCAGTTTGGAACTGCTTTTACTGCGACTGGCGCTGGCACAATATCATATTTTTCTATTAAAGTTGCCGCATCTTTTATATTTTTATTGACATTATTGACAGAAATTTCATAGTGTTCTAAAAACGCCTGCACTGCGGCAGGATTCTGCTCAACAAACTCTTTGCGCGCCACAACCACACCTGTCAAAAGCGCAGAATCCACTCCCAGTTTCTCCCATTCCTCAGTCAGATCTAATGCAACTCGAATCTTCTCACTCTTTGTCTGTGCTGTTGTCACAAAAGGCTGTGGCAGCATTGCAATTGCATTTTCATTTGCCATCAAAGCTGACAAACACTCTGCATGTTCACTTTTCCACTCAATTGTCACTTCTGTTTCTGGATCAATGTTATTTTGTGTAAGAATATAATTTAACGCATATTCTGGGGTTGCCCCCTTTCCACTGGCATAAATGGTCTTGCCTTTTAAGTCACTAATATCTGATATGGTGTCTCCACTTTCTACAATGTAGATAACACCAAGCGTATTGATCGCAAGCACTTGAACATCCGCGTTTGTATTGTTATATAACACTGAAGCAAGATTTGCTGGAACTGCTGCGATATCTGTTTTCCCCTGCACAAGTTTGGGTGTCACCTCATCCACTGCTGACACAATCTCAAATTGATAGGTATTGTCTGTAATTTCACCTTTTTCAGACTTGTCCATAAAGTCCACCATCCCCATAGCAGTTGGTCCTTTTAGCGCCGTAACATGGACTGTCACTGATTCCGCTAATGTCTTTTTCTTTGCACCGCACCCTGTCAACAGTATTGTCCCCAACATCAATATCATTGCTAATTTCATTAATTTTTTCATAATCGATTCCCCAATTTCACATATTTATTATAAAATTTTTCCATCTGTATGATTTCAACCTATTACAATATTTGTATACAATTTATTGCATTACTTGTTTCTATGCACATGGGCACCCAAAGAAAATATGTCAGCATAGGCTGACAGGTATTTGGTGCGCGAATATGGGAAGTAAACCTTCCTTACTCGATTATATGCAGTGTTTCTTACCGTTTTGTAATTCATTATACTGTAAATCCAATATAAACTCAATTGTTTTTCGTCTTTTCAAAATGTTGGTAGTCCTTGCTACTATTCCATGCCCCACCCCATGTAAATCCATGTTCAATAAACAATTGATAGCACAAATCCTCCTTGTCAATTTTGTGTGGAAAATCTGCGTTGCGGTCTGCATAAGCAGTGCCATTCTCTGGTGAAATCAGTTTCACTCCATTTCTAGTTCGCACATAGGGATTGTATAATGGATTGATATCTATAGCACATCCATATGAATGATTTGACAATTTTGATTTGTCTGGCACTGTTCTATAGTTAAAACAGGAAGTGTTATTATCCGCCATGGACAACGCATCATCTGCATTGTATTCATCAATTAGTCTCACTTTTTCAATTGCATACTGATGTTCGTAAAGTGTGTGAAAAATATCCACCAAATCCTGCGCAATTGCTTGATTGCAGATTAATTCTCCTTCTTGTATTCGCCCTTCAAAATCGTAGTGAAGAATATGTACATAAGCTAATGTATCATAAGAAATCTCAATTGGCTCTGTTGTGTCTGGGTAAGATTTTCCGGTAATATATTCCTTAATATCTTCTGTCAATGCGATACTATAAAATTCTTTTTCTATCTCCACAGTTGCTATTTCATTTATTGTTTCATTTTCCGTTGACTCTAAAACGATAGAATTTATCTCTTTTTCTATCTCTGTGAAATTATCTATTTCGTTTGTTATCTGAACCGTAGATAATTGATCTGTATCTTCTTGCACTTCTGTAACATTATTCCAATGCTCTGGCGTACTTTGTTTTATTTGCTCTGTTTGTTCTACAAAATCTATTATTGTCGTTTCTTCCTTTAATAAATTCCGAGAATGCTCCTGTACCATAAAAATAAGAAAACATCCAAGAAAACTTACTCCTGATAAAAATAAAATCCAAAAATATCCTTTTCTTTTCATCAGTTCTGTATCTCCTTCATGTGATAAAATACACCATTTAAAATCATCAACTTCCTAAAAATACCATACCTTGCACATTTGTCGCGCACTCCCATGATTCTGCTTCGCGGAATCATAAATCCAGATGAGAAATGCCGTATTTCAGGCATTTCTCGGTGTGAGACTTAGAACTTCTTCGCGAAGCAGCCTTTGCCGCGAGTGAAAACTGCCATAGGCAGTTAGAAGTTCTTCTCACACGAACTCCCATCTGCCCGCTTTGGCGGCATACGAATCAGGAGGTGTGAAATTTTAATTTCACACTACTCCACTATTGTATAAGTCGCATTGTCGTAGCCAAGATATTTTATGGTACTCATATCTATCGCATCCACGCTCTGTGCCACATCCACTACTGGAATGCACTTTCCTTTTCTGATAAACAATGGAACCTCATTCAATGCAATCTCCACATAATGTGTTCCCGATGGCAAAGTTTCCTTGTAAATTGTTCCGTCAGGCATAAATTTGACAAACTGCATCTCCTCTGGCAGATATACTGTTCTACCACTCACATTCTGCGTGTAGACCGGTGCAATCATTGCCTCGTCACCAAGTAACAACTGGTCCTCTGTCTCTATCGCACGCCTATCTTCAGGAAAATCAAAACCAAGCGGTCTAAAATACATGTCATTCTGATTTGCAGCTTTTATATATGTGCTATACAGATATGGTATTAGTCGATACCGCACGCCAATCACATGACGAAAATCTGCTATCTGTTCAAACTGATAGCATTCCTGCTCTCTTGTGCCTAACGCAGTATGATTGCGCATCAGCGGTGTAAATACGCCAAGTGCTAACCAACGCAGCAGTAAATCTCGCGTTGTGTTAGAACCAAAACCACCAAGGTCTGCTCCTGTATATAGAAAACCACACATGTTAAGTGATGGCATCATTTTGAGATTCAACAGAATATGGGACCACCATGATTGATTATCTCCAGTCCAGATACCCCCATAGCGATGCATTCCAATATAAGAAGAACGCGAGAACAACAACATTTTCTTATCTGGCGCAATTTTCTTTAATGCTTCGCCTGCCGCCCTTGTCATATTGAATCCAAATAAATTGTGTACGAGATCATGCCGAACCATTTTTCCATTCACATTATGGTAAAAACGCTTATAATCCTCAGGATTATTCTGAATTTGCTCAAGAATCCCACGCGCATCGAATGGTATTGCATCTGGATTGTCAATCATCTTGTCAACACCAAATGTCTTTACATGCTCAGAAATCGCTTGGTTTAAAGCTCGTATTCCCTCCTCAGAATAAAAGATTGCTGGCTCATTCATATCATTCCAAAAACCATCAATTCCAAGGTTTGTCAATATCTCATACTTACCGCCAAACCATGCTCGCGCCTCAGGATTTAACACATCTGGAAAATGTGTCCAACCTGGCCAGACAGATGCCACAAACTCTGAACCATCCTCACGCTTGCAGAAATAACCTTTTTCTACACCTTCCTCATAGATGTCATATCCTTTCTCAATCTTCACCCCTGCGTCAATAATAGGAATCAAATGAATCTGTTCTCCTTTCATCTTCTGCACAAACTGTCCAAACGCCGGAAAACGCTCTGCATTCACTGTAAAATCCTTATAATCTTGCATATAATCAATATCGAGATACACCATATCAATTGGTATTTGATTCTCTCTATATTTTTGCACAACAGTCTCAATATCCTCTGCCGTTTTGTAACCCCAACGACTTTGCCCAAAACCAAACGCATATTTGGGTGCAATATAACTTGTTCCAATTATTTTTCGGAACTGTTTTACCACATCATAAACACTCTCACCTGTAATTACGTATAAATACAAATCTGCGTGGTCACAGCGCACAGTCAACAAGTCTTGTCTTGTATATCCAATATCAAAACAGATTGTGGAAGGATAATCAAAAAAGAGTCCTACATGCTGTTTTCCTGACAGCACGATAAAATTATGTGCTCCATAAAGTGAAGTTTTATCTTCTGTGTGATTTGGGTCATCTGTACACCTACTCACATACTGATATCCTCTCTTGTTAATCCCGCGGTTTGCCTCGCCTAACCCATAAATAACATCTGTCTCCTCCATGTGATATTGATAGTAAAATCCATCTTCTACAACAATCTCACCGCAAACAATTGTTGTCACATCTGTCTTTGCCATAATCTGTTCTGTCACTGCCTCCGTCTCAAACGGACTACCAAACACATACTTTTCTACCATCTTAATAGCCTCCTTAACTTTTTTAATATTCTGTCGGAATCTTCTTTATACCTACTTTTGTGGCAGATTTTCCACCATATACACATAAATTTAATCAATATATCCCTCATAAATTTGTGTACCCTTATATTGCAACATTAGATATAAAAATCTCCATTCTTACCAAAATCTGCGAATTTGGGCGTAAGCACAAATTTGCCGTGTGAAATTTTAATTTCACACTAGACTCCAAAAATCTATTTAAAATATTATCCAATAGCATTTTAGATACTTTTATTTTTAATGAAACGACTTGCGAAATGCTACAAAAACCAACACTGTTGTGATAAATTCCGCCGCGGGAAATGCTAGCCAGACACCATTCATACCTAGCATTGCAGACAGCACAAACGCACAGACAATAATTGCCACAAATCCTCTTGAAATAGATGCTGCAAATGCCCATCCTGCCGCCTCTACCGCACTCAGAACACCTGTTCCAACAATATTGAAACCCGCAAATAAAAATCCAATAAAATACAACCGCAATCCAGTCACCGCATATGCCAAGAGCGCCATATTTCCTTCATTATTGAATACAGTAGTAATTGGTTCAGCTAAAATAGAAACTGCCACTAGTATTAATACCGCCATCACCAATGCTGTTCCCACGCCAAGTTTTATCACTTTTTTGACAGAAGTCATCTGACCCTTTCCATAATAATCACTCAAAAGTGGCTGCGACCCTTGTGACACCCCATTAAAAATAGCGGCTGCCACCAGTGAAGTATTGGCAACCACGCCATATGCTGCCACACCAACATTTCCGGCAAGCTTTAAAATAATCATATTGAAAACTATCGTTGTCACACCCGAAGAAATTTCCCCCACAAAAGCCGAAACTCCAAGCTGACATGCCGCAAGTAGTCTCTTAATAGAAGGTCTTGTCCAATAAAACTTAACAGTGCTCCTTTGAGACAACAAATGTTTACAGCAGATTGTCACACCAAGCACTGGAGATAACGCTGTCGCCAACGCTGCACCGCGCATTCCCATCCCAAGCGGAAACATTAACACATAGTCAAAAACCACATTAAAAAGGCTGCTGAACAATGTCGCAGCCATTGCAATTGAAGGTGCTCCATCATTGCGCACAAAAGCGTTACAAATATGATTCCACATAAAAAACGGAGCAAATATCATAAAAATTGCTGTATAATCTTTTCCTACTGCGACAATCCTATCATCACCGCCTAGAAGTTTAACTACTTGATCTGGAATTAAAATCCCAATCAAAATAAAAATTACTCCTATTATCAATGCATAAAATAACGCATTGGAAAAATAAGTTTCAGCCTCTTGGTCTTTCCTCGCCCGAAGAATCTTAAATCGAATTGCAGAACCGACGCCCATCATAGCGCCAATCGCAAAAATCAAGCTATATACTGGCAGGACAAGATTGAGCGCCGTGATGCCGTCCGCTCCCTCCGCCAGTGAAATAAAAAACGTGTCTGCCAGAATATATATTGAGATTCCCAACATGCCAAAAATATTCTGGGAGACATATTTTGCAAAAAGCTTCTTTTCAGACATTTCATCTTCCTCGCACAGGAGTTTTATTGGCAAAGTTTTGCCACTACCTGACTAATTACGCTTCCATCTGCCTTTCCTTTTAACTCTGGCATTACATTTTTCATAATCATTCCCTTATTTTTCTGCGCTGCAATATCCGCAAATTTTTCCATAATAAATGCCTCAATTTCTTCTGCTGACATCATTTTAGGTGCATACTCCTGAAAAATATCAAGTCTTGCTTGATACTCCTGCTTTAAGTCTGCTCTCGAATCTGGACAAGTATCAATCTGCTCCTTTACAGATTTCATTTCCTTGAGAAGAATGCGTTCAACGATCTCCTCGCTAATGTTGTCGCGACATCCTTGATCTATCGCAGCTTTCTTCGCCGCTGATACAAGTGCAGAAAGCGCATCTTTGCGCACCTTGTCTCTTGCTTTCATCGCTTCCATCATATCCTTTTGCAACTGTTCAAATTTCATAATCTTCCTCCTAATATAATTATTTTAAAAATTTAGTAATCATCTCCGCATAATCCTCTCTAAGTGGAAGTTCATACGAGACATTCAATCGACTTCTAACTGCCATCTCCTTATTTTGTGTCACAGGATTAAATCCTTCCTTTTCGTATTGTTCTTTCCAAATCCCAACTCCCCGCTTCTGCCATGTCGGAAGTTGATCGAAATTAATTCCTCTGGAAAAAAGAAGCTCATTCTTAAAACTTACTGACTGCCCTTCCAATGCCTTTGTAGCCTCCTGTACAGATTGACCCTCCTTTCTAAGCATCCAGTAACAATGTGCATTCAGTGCATTTCTGTGCGCATCCTCTTGACGCCATAGAAAATAGTCCTGTACGCGCTCCACTGTAGGCAGCGGAACAATTCGGCAATCAAATGTAGCCACTTTTCCAAGTGCTATAGAAAAGGTAGCACTTGCCTCCCCAGCCAGTGTCGAATTGTATTTTCTTACCTTTCTTCCAAAGGTGTTCTCTCCCGGCGCAAACAACAATGAAATTTCATCACTCTCCGTAAATCCATATACCACCCGAAATCCGCAGTCCATCAAACTTTGAACTGTGTGAACCATCATATCCCGAAATCGAATGTCAAAAGGTGCCTCAAATTTGCATATTTCTTTTGTGAGTCTTGTGAACCCTCTGCCATCAAGTCGTGCGACTAGATAGATTTCTGGCAGGAGAACCTGATCCAAAGACTGTTCATATACCCGCATCTTCTTATCTAGTTCATCAAAATTCATTTCAACTTTCCTCTTTCCATTTTTCAATAAACACTCCTGCCTTTGTCAGCTTGACAAAATATAACGCGTCAAATCCTTCTAGATACGATGGCATTTCAAGTCGATTTGAGGTTGCCGCAATTGCTTTTGTTGGAATTTTTGCTTTTCCTTCTCTCTGATCATTTCGCGCTACACACTCTTGTAATTTTGATTGCATAAAATATCCAACCACGTGATATCCATTTTCCTTTGCCTTGCGAATATACTTTTCTCGGTCCTGTACTGTAGGATTGGTATTATCAATCACCATATTTCTCTTTGCTCGAAATGCGTCGTCTATTGCTGTGTTCTCTTTGTTTCGTGTATGTAATGTATCTAGGTTAATCCTGTCATATCCCATCAGATAACTTTTGCAGAAAGTGCTTTTACCGCTTGCCTGAATCCCTATCATAATTGCTATCTCATGCATAAAGTCACACCTTTCACCAAACATTCTCTTAAAGTTTGTCACAAATTCTTGGCGTCTATCAAAAAATTATATATGTACATATATTCTATCTTAAATGTAAGCATAAGAAAAGTCAATATACCATAAGTATACACGAACAATAACATTTTTATTGCTGTTCACGGATCAAAAATGCATATATATTGCGCACTTCATAGGAACATGGTTTAGGTGTGCAGGGGATTTTTTACAGTTCAAAATTTTCAATATTACTTTAAACTGTTACTACAAACGGTCTTCTAGGTTGTGAATAATAATATATTTTTCGGGTATCTTGGATTCTTTTATTTTTGGAATACTTGTGAAAATTGGAAAAATATGGTAAATTATATAAATACAAAAGAGGTGGTGATTACAACGAAACGAAAATATGCCAGTCAGAATGTGTATGATGCACTACAAAACAGATTTCAGTTTATCTTCAAAGAATTTGACAATATCTTTGTCTCCTTTTCTGGCGGAAAAGACAGCGGTCTACTTTTAAACCTCACTCTGGACTTTCAGAAAAAATTTTATCCAAACAAAAAAATTGGTGTTTTTCATCAGGATTTCGAGGCGCAATATTCCACTACAACAGCCTACGTTGAACGGACATTTACCCGAATTGAGAATGATGTTGAACCTTACTGGGTATGCCTTCCTATGGCAACCCGAACGGCACTTAGCAACTATGAGATGTTCTGGTATCCTTGGGATGATACCAAAGAAGACACATGGGTACGCCCTATGCCAGACCATCCCTATATAATCAATTTAAAAAATAATCCAATTACAACCTACCATTATCGTATGCATCAAGAAGACCTTGCCAAACAATTTGGGCGATGGTATCGTATCTCCCACGGCAACAAAAAAACCATCTGCTTGCTTGGTATCCGCGCGGATGAATCGATGCAGCGCTACAGTGGCATTTTAAATCGCAAATATGGTTATGGTAATACTTGTTGGATCAGCAAACAATTTAAGGACGTATGGTGTGCCTCGCCAATCTACGATTGGTCTATCTATGATGTATGGCATGCCAACTATACTTTTTCTTATGATTACAACCATTTATATGACCTCTACTATATGTCTGGGCTAAAACTTGATCAAATGCGCGTTGCCTCACCCTTTGGTGATTACGCTAAAGAAAGTCTAAACTTATATCGTGTCATAGATCCAGAAATATGGGCAAAACTTGTTGGACGTGTACGCGGGGCAAACTTTGGGTCTATTTATGGGAAGACAAAAGCGCTTGGATACCGCAATCTAACCCTGCCGGAAGGACATACATGGGAATCTTACACTAAATTTTTACTAGATACACTACCTGTGCGACTCAGAAATAATTACATCAAAAAATTTCAAACTTCTATTGATTTCTGGCACAATGTAGGTGGCGGACTAGAAGAAAAAACGATTGAGGAGCTAATCGCACATGGTTATCAAGTTCGGCGCAATGGTGTATCAAATTATACCTTGATGAAAAATGCGCGTGTCATCTTTATCGGTAAAATTCCTGACCACACAGATGATATCAAGTCCTCAAAAGATATTCCAAGTTGGAAACGCATGTGCTATTGTATTTTGAAAAATGACCATATCTGTCGTTTTATGGGATTTGGTCTCACCAAACAACAAAAAGAAAGTGTTAGCTTCTTAAAACAAAAATACCAGAATGTAGGTGACAACATATGACCTATCAAAGTCCTGTTTATCAGGTTATTTCAGTCCCAGTTGAAAAAATAAAGCCCAATACATACAATCCAAATTCTGTCGCACCTCCTGAGCTTAAACTTCTCTATGATAGTATTAAAGAAGATGGCTATACAATGCCAATTGTCTGCTATCATGATGAAATTGACGACTCTTATATTATTGTGGATGGATTTCATCGCTATCGTATTATGTTGGATTATCCCGACATCTATGAGCGTGAACATGGCATGTTACCAGTCTCTGTCATTAATAAACCGCTAGACCATCGTATGGCAAGCACCATTCGCCACAATCGCGCCAGAGGCTCCCACAATGTGGACTTGATGAGCAACATTATCAAGGAACTACACGAATTGGGACGTTCTGATACATGGATTTCCAAACATCTTGGTATGGAGCGCGATGAAATTCTACGCCTAAAACAAATCACTGGGCTTGCCGCCCTATTTCGTGACATTCCTTTTGGAAATGCATGGGTTCCTATTGATGACAAAGAAGATGCTGCTCCTTTCCCGGAAGATGAAGAAATTTAGCAATCGAGTAGAGAAATATATTTGCGTGTTCGTACAATAAAAAATGCCCAAAAGGCATTTTTTATTGTACTATATTTTAAATTGATTCACATCTTCAATGAGTGTTTTTACTTTTTCATCCAAATCTTCCACAATCCGAGTAGAATCGTTCACCTCTCTGGAAAGTTCACTTGACATTGCCGCAGTCTGCTCCGCAACAGATGCATTATCCTGCGCTAGCTCATTCAATACAGAAAGAGAACTGGTAACGCTCTCCCTCTGGCTGTCGATTTTTTGTGTCATTGTATCAATACAATGTACTGAAGTAAAACAGTTTACAAGTTCCTGATGCAATTTTTCCATTATATGTTGTGTCTCTGTCAGAGAGTTAACCTGTATTTCTACTGCCTCATTGATTTCTCGCATCACAGTGACAGATTTCTCTGCGTTGTCCTGCAAGGCGATCACAGTTCTGCTGATTTCCTCCACGGACTCCCCAGACTGATTTGCAAGCTTTGCAATCTCATCTGCCACAACAGAGAAGCCTCTCCCCGCCTCCCCTGCACGTGCTGCCTCAATACTTGCATTCAATGCCAGCAAACTTGTCTGATCTGAAATCTCATTGATTAGATTTGCTGCTATATGTATCTGTTCTACAGATTGGTTTGTACTCTTTGTCTGTTCTGCCATTGCAGAAATACTCTCGCGCGTCTTATTATTCACATCAATCAGTTGTTTGAGTGTTTGCATAGACTGTTCACTAATACGATTCATCTCATCTGCATTTCTATTAAGACTTGTCACCTCAGTACCTGTCTGATTGATCTGATCCGCCATCATTACTACATTATCGTTCGCCTCATCTGTGGAGGACGCTTGTCTTGTCACATTCTCAGCGATGGATTCCACTGCCACCGAAACCTGCGAAATAGATTCTTTCATGCTGTTAAAGGATTTATCAAAAGCCCCAAGAGCATTGTCAACACCATTTGATACTTCCATTATTCCTCGTAAAAGTGCTCGCATATTTTCCTGTGCAACATGTAATGCATCCGCAGTCTGTCCAATCTCATTTCTTGTTTTTACTTGCACGTTGGTAGTCAGATTCCCTTCTGAGATCCTCTGTGCAAATATTTGAATCTTTTTCAGTGGAGCTACAATCTGTCTACCGACAACAAACGCCACAATTAATGAAATTAAAATCACAGTAAAAAATACAGTGTTTGTTCGCACCAGTACGCCCATATATTCATCATTCAATTCTTTCCGAACCACTTCCTTTGCCGCATTCATATCGTCAACATAATTTCCTGTGCAGACTGCCCACCCCCACGGCTCAAATAACTCAGAATAAGCAATTTTGGGTGCAATCGTTCTTCCATCTGATTTCGTAAAATAAAATTCGTTATATCCGCATTTGTCTGCGCTATTACAGACATTAACCACAGACTGTGTGATCATAACCCCATTTTGGTCCTTTAGATCTTTACGATTATCCCCTTCCTGATCTGTTAGTACGGCATGCATCACCAGCACATAATCCATACCATCAATCCAGAAATATCCACTTTGATCATCTCGATAACGCATTGCACGAACAAAATCTTTTGCATCCTCTTGTGCCTGTTCCTCAGTCTTTTCCCCTGCCTTAAACTTATCATATTCACTTTGTATTACGGAAACTGCACTTTGCACTTGTGATTTAATTTCCGTCTTGTAGCCCTCATCCACTGCTTCCTCATATGTCTCATAAGCAGATGTTGACATATCTTCAATCGAAAATATCGCATTTGCACCAATTCCAATTCCTGTCACTGCTGCAACTGCACCACATAGGCACATAATCGAACTAATTAGACTTTTTTTCTTTTTACCCATTTTAATCTCCATTCCGCCGCCAAATGACGGCACAAATAGTAATCGTGTGAAACTTAATCTTTCTTAGGCAGTGCCTTTTATTAGCTTAGAAGGATTACACTTCACACTATCCTCTTGCTCTTTGTTAATAATATTTTATCTCTTTTGTTGAAAAATTGCAATCTTTCAGCAAAAAGTAGTAAATTTTTATTCAAATTGCTATATCTGTCTAATATCTGTCATCAACAAATACCATAGGGCAAAAAAAGTCACACTAAATTTTTCCTTAAAGAAAAATCTAATGCGACCTCTTTCTATCCTATAAAAGTTTTCACCTTTCTTATCAAGACTTCTTCTGCACACTATATCCAAACTTACCCAATTGCTTACCAAGAGCGTAATAAGCTCCATGGCTGTACACAATCGGTTGTGCTTGCTCAAGATGAAAACTTCCTTGCGCATCCATATAATGCGCATCCACATGAACTGCTTTCACTTCTGCTGTAAACAAATCATGTGATCCAAGTCTTTCTATCTTTACAACACTACACTCAATATTCACTGGACTCTCTGCGATTGCTGGAGCCTTCACTACCTCAGAAGCAATTGGTGTAAGTCCTGTTTCCTTCCACTTGTCAACTTCCCTGCCACTTTGCACTCCACAGTAATCTGTTGCATATGCAAGTTCCTTCGTCGTCAAATTGATAACGAACTCTCCAGTCTCTTTAAGCATGGAATGCGAGTATCGCGATGGCCGCACCGCAATATTGACCATTGGCGGATTGGTGCATATTGTCCCTGCCCATGCAATGGTTATAATATTGGCGTTTCCTTGTCTGTCCGCCACACTCACCATCACCACAGGAAGTGGATAAAGCATATTCCCAGGTTTAAACGAAATCTTTGCCATACTTTCTCCTTACTTTATCACTCCAGTCATCATTAAAGCCCACAAAACGACACTTGTCAAAGCAGCTGCCACAGAAATCCCACTGAGAATCATAATCTTTTTCAACTTTGCATCCAACATCTTTTTTAATTCGTCTCTATCTTCTTGTAAACTTTCTATGCAGCGCTTAATCTCGTCGACAACAACTGCTTGTACATTTCTATATACTTTAACATTCTCCTTATGTACAAAATCATCTGATTTCTGAAATTTATTTTCCAACAGGTCTGTTATTGCGGAAATATCTATCTGTTTCTGTTGTACCTGTGTCTGTTCTCGCTCTAACCGCTCCTCTGCCTTTCTTGCAATCTCTGCCTCCCGATTTCTTGTCTGTTCATCCGTCAAATCGCGCAGCGCCGCAATCAACTGCTGTTCATCTTCTTTCATACTTTGGATTTTTCCAGCATTCTCACCAATCATCAGCTCTAGTTTCTCTGCAAGTTCTGTATTTTTATAATTTAGTTTTCTCATCTCTTGCAAAATCTTCTCGTATTCTGAGACCTGCAATTGTAATCGTTGCAACTCCTCCGCTTCCGCTTGGGAATTTGCCTTAATCATTTCCTGTGCACTGAACTTCTGCGCAAGCTTATCCATAAAATTATCCATCGTCTAAACCGCACCTTTCCAACGAACCAATTTCTCAATCCTTCTGTATTTCTTCAATTTATGATACCATTAAATTTCTTCGCTTACAACCAAAAGCTTTGAAAAAAATTAGTCTAGAAATTTCTACTCACACTCCAATTTTGTATATTTTGTATACTTAGACAAATTATTTTATATTGTAAATATGCATATTCACAATATACTAACACTTTGTTCATATTTTATTCATAATTCAATGGTAATATTTTATTATCGAATTAATTACAACGTAGTGTTTTCATTACACATAGATAAATTTTTTCATAATAGCCTCGGTACATTTTTAATGTATCGGGGCACTCCTCATTTTATGGACTTTTTATTTTTATAGAGTTATATACCACAACAAAATTATACTGTAAGGAGAATTACAATGTTTCGACTATGGGCAAGAACCTTTAAAGACAATCATCTGCTTCAAGATACTGTCATCTGTGACAACCGCTCTGAGACACGCACGCACAAGGTATTTGATGCGCTTGAGAAAGTTTGTTATGCGTTTGACCTTGGCAAACCAATCTGGTTGGATTCTAACATTGCGGATTTCAAAAAACATGATAAAACCCGTTTCTTTTCTGATAATTTTGTAGAAGATATTGATTTTGACTATCTCGAAATCCATGTGATTGAAGAAGATTAATAGTGCAAAATACTGCACTGAGTTGTTATTAAATCTGACATTCTTTTACATAAATTAATTGACAACGGATATTATAAGTAGTAGTATAGTTCTTAGCAACATGTAGTTTTAAATACTACATTATCTTTTATCAAACTCTATTTTAAAATTATTTTCATTGTCAATCTATCTTCGACATTTCTTGTATTGTATATTAATACAAGCATTTTATAGAAGGTTATGTAAAGGAGGAGCAACTTATGCAGCTAACTATCAGAGAACCCGGAAGCGCCATCACACATTTTATCGCTTGCCTTATGGCGGCAATCGCCGCCTCTCCACTCATTATGAAAGCACATAGTGGTCTGACAACACTTGCACTTGCAGTCTTTGTCGCAAGTATGATTTTATTGTATGGTGCAAGTGCACTTTATCATAGTATTAATGTCACTGGGCGAATTTTACAGATTTTTCAAAAAATTGATCACATGATGATTTTTGTGTTGATTGCAGGCTCCTATACTCCAGTCTGTCTGATTGTACTTAATGGCAAAATAGGTTATTCACTCTTAGCGCTTGTGTGGGGTGTTGCTATTGTTGGAATGTTCATAAAAGCATTGTGGATTACCTGCCCAAAATGGTTTTCTTCTATTCTCTATATTGCTATGGGTTGGCTGTGTCTACTTGTATTTGGAACATTATGGAACACATTACCACACGCGGCTTTTGGCTGGCTTTTGGCTGGTGGAATTATCTATACAATCGGCGGAATCATCTATGCACTCAAGTTGCCCTTATTTAACTCCCTTCACAAATACTTTGGTTCGCATGAGATTTTTCATCTGTTTGTAATGGGCGGAAGTATCTGTCATTTTATCTTTATGTATTGCTATATCGCCTGATTGGTACTACACCAGAAACAATATATTATTAAATAATTTGTTATAATAATAATTAAGCGAGTAAGGGAAGTTGTTTTCCCCCACTCGCTACATAATAAGCGTGTCTTATGTATCACAGAAACTTTAATTTGTTTTTTTGTATGGCGCCAGTAATTTATCGCTCCAATGCACGCGAAAAAATTGTATCAATGGCCCTGTACAGAATGCAAGAATTACCGTTCCGATACCAATAATTTTCCACTCAATTCCCACTTGCATTCCTGTCACAAATCCAATGCCAACACAAACAATATCCAGAATAATTCTTGCAATGCGAAATGAAATTTTCTTTCCAGTCAGTGTCTCTACAATATACCCCGCTGCATCATAAGGTGACATTCCCATATCCGCAGAGATGTAAAGCGCATCTCCAATACAAATTAAAAGCGCTGCAAAAATCAACAAAAGAATCCGAACCGGCCACGTGTCAAATGTAATCTGAAATTTCGCTAGTAGCCACATAATAAAATCTGCTGTGTATCCCACAAAAACCATATTAAAAATTGTTCCAAATCCAATAAATTGCCTTTTGAATGCAAACACAAGAACCAATATCAAGGCATTCACAATCAACTGCAATGTGCCAAACTGCATTCCAATCATTCCACTAATCCCTGTGTTCATCGCTGTAAATGGGTCTGCCCCCATCTCCACAATCTTAAAAAACCCAACTGCAATTCCCACCATAAAAATACCAATGACTACTGCTAGTCCCCGCATCAGATAGGATTTTATATTAACCTGTTTCATTTTAACCCTCCCTGCCGCCTTTGTCGGCTCAAATAGACAATGTGAAACTTAATCGTTCTAAGGCAGTGTCTTTTGCTGCCTTAGAACGATTTTTCACACGAACTCCCATCTGCCTGCTTCAGCAGGCGTACAAATCAGGATGGTGAAATTTTAATTTCACACGAACTCCCATCTGCCTGCTTCAGCAGGCGTACAAATCAGGATGTTTTATTTTCTGTCTAAAATATTCTCTGAAT
The DNA here is from genome assembly GCA_910583965.1 of uncultured Lachnospiraceae bacterium. Taxonomy (GTDB): domain Bacteria; phylum Bacillota; class Clostridia; order Lachnospirales; family Lachnospiraceae; genus COE1. The sequence continues at coordinate 58,351 of CAJUAE010000004.1, read as the reverse complement.
GTATTGCAAAAGTAACCTGAATATACTATAAAAATTTGTCTTATTAAAATCTAATTGAAATATATACTGTGCAATGGTAAACTAAATCTGTTAACAACATTGACGAAGCGGAGGTTGCCTATGGAAAATTCATATTTTGTCGAATTTCCTACAATGGAAGTCGAAGATCTTCATATCAACAACTTTGGTTACTCTGTCACAAAACCCTGTCACAAATATGGACCTGCTGTTCGTAGTTTTTATCTCATTCACTATATCTTGGATGGACAGGGTGAATTTTATGTCAATGGCAATTGTTATCAACTTACAAAAGGGCAAGGTTTTCTTATTGAACCCGACTATCAGACGGTATATATGTCTGATGCCACAGCCCCATGGACTTATGTTTGGGTGGGTTTCTCAGGAAAGAAAGCAAAGAAGATGCTCAACACTTTTGGCCTCTGCCAAGATTTTCCTATCTTTACCTGTAGTGAGGACCAACACCCCGAAAAGTACGTGATGGATATGTTACAGCACAACAATGCCAGCTCTGATGACCAATATCGTCAAATGGCAATGCTCTATCTCTTTTTTTCCTGTCTCGCCAAGACAAACAAAGACAAAGCACACTGTGCACCCAAGGAAAATGTATATATTGCCCATGCCATACGTTATATTCAAAACCACTATAGCGAACCACTGCAAATTGAAGATATTGCCCGTTATATTGGACTAAACAGAAGTTATCTAAGCACCTTGTTTAAGGAGCACACAGGACAATCTCCCCTAAAATATCTACAGACATTCTGGCTTACCAAAGCTGCACATCTGCTCTCTATGACACAGCTTTCTATTGCCAGTATTGCTTTCTCCTGTGGATATCAGACGCCCGAATCCTTCTGTAAGGCATTCCGGCAGCTCACAGGACTTTCTCCCAGCAAATATCGAATACAAGAACAGTCCAAAAGTGATGATAACCGCAAGAAATCTAATCCTTTCTCAGAACATGATACCAGCATTCCTACACCGCTGTAATCTCATACAACACTGACCGAAAGTCTTGGCAGCCACCACTTCCATCAATAATTTGTCCGGAAGATTTATCTTCTAGTATCATTCCATATTGCATTAGCTCATCGCCATATGCATTGTAAGATAAATATTGACTCTTGATATGATATTGCTGTTCTGGCAATAGTCCACAAAGGGGCAGACGTCTATAAGGACCATTAATCTCACTCAGTATACGAGTTACAGTCACAAGCGCCCGTTTTCCATCGGGCGCTACTGCCTCCCATGCAGCAAAATTTGTCTCAAAAGGGCTGCATAATCGATAAAAATCACTTTTGGCGATAAAATTTCTGTTTTCTTTATAAAAAGCAACCTGTTTTTTCACGGTTTCAATTTCATTAACACTTAGTTTATTTAAGTCAAGCTCATAGCCAAACGCGCCCGTAAATGCCACATTTCCTCGTGTCTCAAGTGGTGTTTGACGTCCCACCTGTTCATTTGGGCAGGCAGAGACATGCGCTCCCATACAGCTTAAAGGGTAAACCAAACTGGTTCCATATTGAATTTTTAACCGTTCAATCGCGTCAGAGTCATCAGATACCCACCCCTGCGGTGCATAGTAAAGCATCCCCGCGTCAAACCGTCCGCCTCCGCTTGCGCAAGACTCAATCAACAAACTTGGAAATGCCTGTATCAAACGCTCATGCAAATCATAAACACCCAAAATATATCGATGAAAAATTTCTCCTTGCTGATCGGAGTGATATGCCTTTGAATAACACTCGCTGATCGAACGGTTCATATCCCATTTAATATAACTAATCTTTGCCTTTGATAGCAATGTGTACATCTGTTCATATATTGCATCCACTACTTCCCTGCGCGAGAAATCAAGAACAAATTGATTTCTTCCGTGGGAAACACTGCGCTCTGGTGTTGCGATAATATAATCTGGATGCATCCTAAAAAAGTCGCTGTCTTTATTGACCATTTCCGGTTCAAACCACAATCCAAATTTCATGCCAAGTGCTTCTATCCGTTTAGAAAGTCCCTCAATTCCATTGGGCAATTTTTGTGTGTTTGCCTTCCAGTCACCAAGTCCGCGTTTGTCGTCATTGCGCGCCCCAAACCAACCATCATCCAACACAAACAGTTCAATATCGCATTCCTTTGCCTTTGTGGCAAAACGGATTAAATCTTCCTCCACATAGTCAAACTGTGTTGCTTCCCAATTGTTAATAAGAACTGGTCGCTCTCTGTCTCGCCAATATCCCCGTACCAGTCGATTTTGATACAGACGATGGAACTGCTGACTCATGCCATTTAATCCAGCATTAGAATATACCATAACTGCTTCAGGTGTTGTAAAATTAGCCGCTGCATCAAGTTTCCACTGAAAGCCAAAAGGATTGATACCTAGCATCACACGCAGTACCTGATAATTATCCACCTCCGCTTGCGCGAGAAAATTACCACTGTAAATCAGACTAAATCCATATGCCTCACCGCTCTGTTCTGTAGTATTTTTACGTTTTAGCGCCAAAAACGGATTGTGCTGATGAGAAGAATTTCCACGCATACTGGACACAGCAGTAATTCCTGGCTGTAAATCGCGCACATGAACATATCGCTCCCGCGCCCACGCACCCGACAATTGTACACTCTGAAACGCCGCGTCTGGAAAGTCAATACTCATGCTCATTGCTCGATTCACAAGCAATGCTTCTTTTCCGTGATTGACAAGTTGAACACTCCTAGCAATTGCATCAAAATCACGAAAAATACTATAGGAAAAAACAACTTCCAGTGCATATTTTGAATCCCGCATAACAATCTCAACTGTAGAAGCCTCACTTTCATCCTCCACATAAGTGGCTGGCAATCCAGGTAAGAGCTTTTTCCCATTGATAATTCTATATCGCTGATATTCCAGCTTACAGATACGACTTCCGTCTCCTCCTTGAATTTCCATGGCGGGATAACGATAATCTGAAGTGCCATAACAAGGATATTCCTGTCGCAGATGCTCATAGGAAGTGTAAAGATCCCCTTCTGTTATGTAGGTTGTCATAGGGCGATGCACCTTTTCTACCATATGCAAATAACTGCCTTTTTGGGTTAGTGCTTTGCCAAAGTACAGATGGCCAAGTTGCCCACTCTCCATAACATAAAATAGATAGCTGATTCGTCCATTGTTCAGATGAAATACCTTTTCCTGTTCATTTACGATAATCATACGCATACGCTCCTTTATCTTTTGAGAACCGGTTCTTTTGATGATATTAGCTTATCATATCTATTGTTGAAAACGCATGTGTATATTTTTCTACTATCTGTCCATTTGTTAGATGCGCGGACAGCTTTGTTAATATGCCTCTCTTTTGGATATCTGTATGCAATCGGGTAGAAAACAAATGCAGACAACCTTAGCGGCTTATTTCCTCTCCGCGTCCGTGTGCATAAAAAGAACAGCCATAAACCTATCACCAATTATAGCTGTTCTTTCTATATATAATATGTCAATATAATACTTTTACTGTTCCATCTGCTTTCCAAGAAATCCCGCCGCCGATTGCGCAAGTTTCATCTCGACTTCATTCATTTCGTCACCTGCTTTCGCGGACAATAATACAACCGCCCCAATCACATCTCCTTGAGTAATAATTGGTATGATTACTTCATGTTGATATTCCTCAACTTCCTCCTCTGTCACAGACACATAATCTTTATCAGAGCGTGACGAGCACACTGTCTCGCGCGAGTTCATTTTTTCCTCCAACGCCTTACTGACAGATTTGCCAAGCACTTGCTTGCTGTTGCTGCCCGCTGCTGCTATAATCTGGTCTCGATCCGCAATCAATGCCAAATGACCTGACACTTGCGACAGACTCTCTGCATACTGCTTTGCAAAACTTCCAAGCTCACCAATTGGCGAATACTTTTTTAAAATAATAGCTCCCTCATGATCTGTAAAAATTTCTAGCGGATCAGATTCCCTTATTCTTAAAGTCCTTCTAATTTCTTTTGGTATGACAACACGTCCTAAATCGTCAATCCTACGCACTATTCCCGTAGCTTTCACCGATATTTCCTCCATTTCTAGCAAACTATAATGTCAGCCTATTATTATGCCATGAAGGTACAAAACACTTTCACAATCAATCTAAACCATTCTGACAGCGCATTTCCCTTCATAGAATCAAAATACATGTTCATAATATTTATAAAACTGTATTGCTAGTATTTGTATATAATGGATTTTTATTCATTGTAAAATTTTGGTTATAAACGGTTCTCAAACTGCATTATCCCAATCCTAAAAGATGGATTAATAGAAACCATGCCACACCATAATATGTGACCACTCCAATCAAATCATTTACTGTTGTAATTAAAGGGCCAGAAGCCACAGCAGGGTCCACATGTATCCTGTTAAAAAACATAGGTACAGATGTGCCGACAATACTTGAAATAGTCATCGCCATCAAAAGCGCAATCCCCGCACAAAGCGAAATTGCAAATGCGTATTGTGGCGACTTGCCTTTCAGCAGACACAAATAACCACCAATCATCACAAACGATAGTATGCCAAGAATTAATCCATTAGAAAAGCCAATACGCATTTCTTTAAAAATCATCCCAACCTTTTGTCTTGTTTCCAGATTCTCATCCATCAGAAGCCGAATTGTCACAGCAAGCGATTGTGTTCCCACATTTCCTGACATACCTAGTATTACTGACTGAAAACTTACAATAATAGCAAGCTGCGCAATAACCCCCTCAAATAGACTTGTCACAGTAGATACACACATACTTAATCCTAACAGGACAATCAGCCATGGCAGACGCTTTTTAATACTCTCACCCAGCGATTCCTCAAGCTCCGCTTCCTCCGTCATACCAGCAAGTTTCGCATAGTCATCACCCAATTCATCATCTACAACCTCAACAATATCCTGGGCTGTGATAACGCCAATCAACTCATTCTTATCATTCAATACAGGAATGGAATCTTCTGCATAATCTTTTAGGCGCTCAATACATTCTGAGATTGTCTCATGGTCTCTCACATACGGAAACGACTGCGTAATCAAAGATTCCAAATCCATATAAGTTCTAGCAACAATCAAGTCCTTTAAATCGACAGCACCATAAAAAGTCCCATCATTATCCTCTACAAACAGCGTTGAAATATTGTCATTTTCTTCCGCCTGCGCAATCAGAGCGCGCATCGCCTGTTTAATTGTCAAACTTCTACCAATCTCAATAAAATTTGTGGTCATCTTGCTGCCAATCTCATCTTCTTCATAGGAACAGATGAGCCTAATATCTTCCTTTGACTCCTCGTCAATCAGTTCAATTAACTGTTTCCTGATTTCCTCATCGACTTCCTCAAGCACATCCACCGCATCATCAGCGTCCATATTCTCAATAATGTCCGCCGCCTGCTCTAGCTCCAGCTCTCCTAAATATTTTCCAGGATCATCCAGATAAGCAAAGATCTCCGATACTCTCTCGTCGCCAAGAATGTAATAGAGAATTTTACGTTCCTCGCAATTAAGTTCATCTAGTGCATTGGAAATATCATTGTCATGATAATTGGTTAGCTCCTCCGCAATCTTCTCTCTACGCTCGCCACTCCGAATCAAGTCCACCAGTTCTTGAATATAATCTGGTTCATTCAAAAATTCATTTTCCAAAATAAACATCGCCTTTCTATTTTTATTCTTTCCAAAAAATTGCGGGCGAATCCAATTTCAGACTAAGGAACTGTAGAAAAATAATATTCCTTTTGTGTTCAGTTACACAAAGAACTATTACAACTGTTTTGCGTGTATCCGCCCATATGATATTGTTCTTTACTGTCACAACTGTCCATGCAGTTACACACTTCCTTTCCTCGTTGTGTGATTGTTTTCTTGAATCTATTACTTTCTACATTCTATGCCGATTTCCAAATATTGTCAAGACTTTAACAATATCCGCCTTTCCTCAATTGCAACAATTGATGCATACAAAATACCACAAAGCAGACATTTTGGCGCTGGCTTTGACACCATGCAACAAATGCATGGCGCAGATGCGAAAAGTAACGTAACGCTTAATTGTTTCTAAGCACTTGCAATATTCCAATAAATATTTTTTTGTTTGTGCGATTGAGATTTCTGTATAATTCTAAGATATCAAGTTCTTCTTTGCTGTATTCTTCTAGTTTTTCCCGATAAGGTGTATTGTCAGAAAAAAATTCACACATTGTAATATGAAATCCAGCACAGATTTTCTCCAATGTTGAAATTGTTGGCTGATTATTCTTTTGAAAGAGAGAATTTAATGACGAATAAGGAATCCCTGATTCTTTTGCCAATCTATAGATTGTCCACTGACGTTCTTCCAATAAATCCATTATTTTCTTTAAGGTTGTATTCATTACATCACTCCTACTACTTTTTAACGTTATATAAATTCTACAAAAGATATTATTTATTGGTAGATGGAAATGCGCATTTTCCAATATATATTTTTATTTTATGACGCTTTTACGTAATATATACTTGATTATTCGTACAAAATAAGTTATTATTGAATCAATATAACGTTTTAACGTATTACTCTTTTTCGTTATATCAAAAATACTAGGAGGAAAATCATGAAGAAAAAAATATTAATTGGATTTTTGGCTACCGGATTTATGCTAGGAAACACTTTCACCGCACTCGCTGCTCCTGTTTCTATGCCAGATGGCACAATATTTGATGCCGAATACTACGCGCAGACTTACCCAGATGTCGCATCAGAAGTTGGAACAGACCCAAATGCGCTCTACAAGCATTATATGACTTATGGAAAAGCAGAAGGACGTCTGCCAACTGCTTCAGCACAGACAAACTTTCCAGTGAACTCTTTGGTTTTTGATGCCATTTACTATGCACAAACATATCCAGATGTTGTGGCATCTGTTGGAACAGACCCAAATGCACTCTACAAGCACTATCTTATATATGGCAGAGGAGAAGGCAGATATCCAATCAATCCTGGAATAAATGGAACCAGCCAAAATGTTAGTGCTCCCAAAAAAGCAACTGTTTTGCCGAACCCAGTAAGAAATAATAATCCTTATTCTGGAAAAACATTGACTGTTCCTGGTACAAGTCTTTTGATTGATGGGCTTTCCTATCCAGACAATAATACGCTTGCTCTTGGTAATGGAACTGTCTTGCAATATGATGGTGTTGGTCACGTAAATGGTGGTTATGTCACAGCAACTATAACAGACCACAATCTAACGGTTCGATATGATCTGCTCACCTCAGCAAATGGTAGTGATTTTCAGCGTCTTCCTGCGGAGACAAAATATCTATTTTTTATTCGCAATGCTGTCACAGGAGATATTGCTGGTATTTTTCGGAATATTGCTGACAATGGTCTTTTCACATTCCCCGCAAACAATGGCACTCAAGTATTTGATATTAACTCATCTAATAACATTTGGATTCCTGATCAGAAAAATGGTCTCATTCCAAATGGCACACTTGCCAACGGAAGTTATTATATTACTGTCAGCACCTCAGAGCCAAACGTCCTAACTGCCAGCAACGTTTTTATAATCAATCGATAAAAAGGAAACTACTTATGAAAATACTATCAAAAATTTCTTCCTGTCTTGCAGGTAAATTGTTGGCTGTAGTCTTTGCCAGCACAACACTGTCTCTTTTGTACTGTTGCCCACTCTCTGCCAGTCAGGAAAAATATACAATAAAACAAGATGGCACTGGCGACTTTGCTTCCATTTCGGAAGCAGTTGCCGCTGTGCCATCAAATAGCACTTTAATTATATCTGAAGGGGTTTATAATGAACAAGTAATGATTACAGACAAGACCATTCATCTAGAAGGAACAGACCGTGAAAACTGTATTCTCCAATACAATGGCAACAATTATTTTGAACCACCCCTGTCCGTTGCCGCAGGCAAAATTAGTAATCTCACAATCTATAGTTATGCAGACAAAAACGGCAATTGGATAGATTGTCCACCTGCCGTAGTAGATCCCAGCATACCACAAACTTTCTACAAAGAATATGCTGTCCATATTGAGCAAAATTATTTGTTTGGCAAAGAGTTAATATTTGATAACTGCCTATTTCTTTCTGATAAAAATCAATGTATTGGGTTAGGACTGCGTGGCGACAGCAATGTTGCTTTCCAAAACTGTGAATTTCGAGCATACGGACCAGGCGGAATCATTCTTGTCCATGATTCTGCATTTGAAGAATATTCTGGCAACTGTGCACTGCGATTTACAGATTGTACACTATATAACTATAACAGCCCCTATTTTTTTAATGTACAATGCCTAAACCTATCAAACCGCGTAAACCTTACTTTTCAAAATGTTGCAGTACATACTGTTGGTTACAGTGACACTAGGCCATATGTTGCACAAAACGATTACACAGGAAAAACAATTGATAATCTAATTTCACTTGATACAGATGAACTTTTAATTGAAAATGGATATAAAAAGAATGATTTCGTGTTTTGTCTCAATGAAGAAGAAAGCAGCAGATATCATGCCGCTGTTATGTTCAATACATCTTCTATTAATAATAAAATTTTTTTACCAGAAGGAATTACAAGAGTGTTAAATGAACAGCCAACATCAGAATTTCACAGTGCACTCCCTATACACATCAACAACCTAGGTCTTGACGCACAAAACGGTTGGTGCGGAAGCGCAAATTTTTATCTGACACCGGACAGTTATGGAAATACTTTTGCAGAAATGAATTATCAGGAGACTATAATTTCCCCTTAATCAATTAGTCTCCTGATTTCTACAAGAGAATCCACCACAGCATACAAAAGTGGCTGAATTTCTTCGTCAGGCTGTGTCAAATCAGGCACCATCACCGGTTTACAACCAGCGGCATACGCTGCCTTAATACCATTTGGCGAATCCTCAACTGCAATGCAATTCGACGGCTCCTCACCAATCTGCTCACAAGCATAAAGGTAAACATCTGGCGCTGGTTTTCCATGTTTCACTTGCTTTGCACTCACAATTTTATCAAACTGATTCCGAACGCCAATTTTCTCAAGATGCTGTAATGTCAGCTCAATTGGCGTTGCTGTTGCAACAGCTGCCTTAATATTTTTTTTGTGTAAAAAAGCCAGTATTTCATCAATACCAGGCTTTTTTTCCAGTCCATATTTTTCAAGTCGCTCTGCCACTAGACGACGTCTGACTTCCCGTATGGCAAAGTAATCAAAGCCTGCGCCAAAAATGTCCTTCATCATCTTTTCCGCAAGCTGTACATCACAGCTACGAAGCATCAGCGCATGTTCTCTTTTGAAATCAAAACCCGCCATGCGTGCTGCCTCGCACCATGCTGCATTATAATGCTTTTCCGTATCAATGAGCACTCCATCCATGTCAAACACTACTGCCTTAATCATATTGCTCCTCATTACTCCAACCCTTATATTATTTATAATCTATTATTTTTGTGAAGTAGAATCCCCATTCCACTTCTTGTGTGTACCTATTTTTTAGACTTGCATTGCATAAAGAATTTTCTCTTTGGGCATTTCTTGATGTTGTTGCATCAAATTTAAAAGCGTGATGTAATCCTTAATCATATCGCGCGCAGTCGCTTCCTCTCCCTCTGAGGTCCTACTGTACTGTTGTTTTAAGAAGTAGATATAATCATCATGCTCAAGTTTTGGTGTATACCCATACAAAATCCCATGTATGTTCGCCAGCTTCTCCAAAAGTACATACATCTCCCCCGGATTTAATACAGATAGTTTTATTACAGGAGCTGCCATGTCCCTCATCTGAATCGCTCCATCCTGCTCAAAGCTTGACTCTGCAAGCCTAGATTTCAATGGTTCAAAGCTAAATACTCCCCTTACAGGGTCCTCCATCGCTTCCTTTGTGACACTGGCAATAATCCCCAGATGGGAAGCTTTTCCTTGCAACGCATCATTGTATACTGACAGCAGCTTATTGTAATTATATTCTCTGCCTACACGGCTTGGAATTTCATACAACGTCGCCAACTCATCCATACACACATACAATCCTGCATAACCTGCTTTCACCATGAAATCTGCAAACAATTTAATAAAATCATACCAATTCTCATCCGTAATAATCAGATTTACCCCTAAATCTGTTTTTGCGTCTGTTCTGGTTCTGTACTCCCCACAGAGCCATCGCAGAGCCTTTTTTTGCAACTCCATATCACCTGTTCGGTGCCCTTTATAATAGGAAGCAAGCACTTTTCCGAAATCAAACCCATTTACGCGCTCCTCCATCGAGGATGTAATCTTGTAAATCTTCTGACTGACTCTGACGTCAAAAACTTCATGGCCTGGTACAAGTCCCTCAAATTGTACCACCTCGTTTTCGAGTGCGCCAATCCATTTGTCAAGAATGAGTTGTAGTGCTCCGTTGTCAGGACATGCATATGTAGCCATATTCCGAATCAATTCTCGATACGTTGCAAGCCCCTGCCCCTTATTTCCAATAAGTCGTCTGTCCACAGAAAGCTCTACATCTGTCACCACAAAGTTTTTCTCCATCACATGATTTCTAAGCGCATGCATAAGAAAGGTTTTTCCGCTTCCGTATTTCCCTTCAATAAAACGAAATGCTGCCCCTCCCTGCTCAATGATGGATACGTCCTGTAATAGTGCCTGAATCTCACTTTTTCTCCCCACAGTGATATACTCAAGCCCAATTCTTGGAACAACTCCGCTTTTTAAGGAATTTAGTATTGTGGCTGCAGTTGTCCTTGATATCCTGTTGTCCATACAACACATTCCTCCATCTCGTTACACTACTTTCAATTGGGATTGTACAAAATCCGCATCCCTCCTGATTCGCTCAAGATTCTCATAACTGAACTCATACGCAAACGTTTCTTTTGCAGTGTCTCTGCTCAGACGCTCAAACGCTTTCTCTATCATAATAACACGTTTCTGCTGACGAAGCGTTGCAAAAATCCGCTTATGTATCTGCTCTGTCGTTTTACCGCAATCTATATCATAATCTAACACTTCAATCATGCGGTCCGTATCATACGGATAAAAATCTGTCGAGCACATTTTACCTGCGTTCCCACTTCCCGATGGAATATAAGTTCCCATGGAAAGCTCCCCATCACACAAATAGACCATAACCATCGGCCTTTGCAGTAATCCGGCGAATACTTCAGTGAGCAAATCCGGTGATATCTTTCGTTTAAGATTGACCTCAAAAATAGACAATCCTGGCTCTCGAACAAGATCTTTCCTGTCCTTAATCCCCTCTTTATCAACCAGATGATAGCTCCATTCGACGCACTCAATCTCCGCTTCAAAAATGCGGCGGCATTTCAGATTGTCGATTCTCTGGAATAATGCATCCAACGGCATTCCCTTATCAACCTTATACTGCTTTTGAATGTTATATCTTCCTTCACTCATTCTAATCCTCCACCTTTACACTCCACTCTTGAATTGTTAACGAGTTATGTTAATCTATTCGAGTTTTATTATAATATACTATTTAAATAATTTCTACAATTTGTTTAACTTTCTTTTATTTTTGTGAAAAATGTCTTGCTATTATAGAAAAACAAGGTGTAAAAGAAGGCGAAAATTGTCATATTACACATATTTCCTTCTTCTTATGCACCTTGTTTCATTGTCAGAATATTCTGATAATTTATTCTATTACGCTTTTGTTATGGAATCCAACTCTTGCTGAAGACATGCAAGATCTTCTCGAATCGCAATGTGCTGTGGACATGCCTGTTCACATTTTCCACACTGGACACAATGCAACGCTTTTTTTGACTCCTCTATACCCTGTGTCCAGTTCCATTTGGTCTCGTTCGTATTCTCATAGATATGATATTGGTTCCAAATAGCAAAACATTTCGGAATATCAACACCGGCCGGACATGGCATACAGTAGCGACAGCTTGTGCAATCGTTTTGCACTCGCTTGTTCAAAGCATCTGCCACCTGTTCAATAATCCTTTGTTCTGTCTCATTTAAAGGCGCGAAATGCGCAAATGTATCCAAATTATCCTCCACTTGCGCCATTGTCGACATACCACTCAAAACCACCTTTATATTATCAAAGCTGGCGACATAACGCAGTGCCCATGACGAAGTTGACGCCTCAGGACGTGCCTTTTTAAATAGTTCATCAATACCATCATAAGGAAGTTTTGCAAGAGAACCACCTTTGATTGGTTCCATAATAATCATTGGTATCCCCAACTTCTTCGCAAGTTCCACTCCCTTTAATGTAGCTTGTGTATCTTTATCCATATAATTTAACTGAATCTGGCAAAAATCCCATGGATACGCTGTTAGAATCTCCTCAAATACTGCATACTCATCATGAAATGAGAATCCAAGGTATTTAAGCTTTCCCTCTGCGCGTAGCTTCTCGCAATATCCAAGAAGATCAAGCTCTTTTACAGTCTTCCAACTTCCAGCGTTCAACGCGTGCATCAAATAAAAATCAACATAATCTTTTTGTAAGCGCTTTAACTGCTCTTGAAAAATGCGTTCTGCATCTGCAACCGACTTGACTCCCCAAATTGGCAGCTTTGTCGCCAAGTAATAGGAATCTCTAGCATAGCGCGCAAGTGCTTTTCCCGTGACCTCCTCACTTTTTCCACCATGATAGGGATATGCTGTGTCAAAGTATGTAACGCCCAACTGATACGCTTTATCAATCATGGCGAGTGTCTCCTCCTCATTGATGCTCCCATCTGCATTTGTCGGAAAACGCATACAGCCAAATCCTAGCAATGACGTGCTAATATTAAGTTTCTCCATTTTTCTGTATTCCATAATTTTTCTCCTTCCTATTGCCTATTTCTTAGTACAGTAAACCTTTAGTATTTTATATCATTCGTACTATAGTGCAAACCATCTTATGCATCATATAATAAGGCAAGGTCTGCCAACATTTTATTGGTATAGGACATCATTAATTCTGCCTCTTTCTCTATTAAACCATACTTTTTATATTTTAGCACGAAATTTGGTGTTCCTTTTGCAGAAAATTCTAGAGAACCTTTATATTTTGCCATCAACTTTGGCAAGCGCTCCACATGTACTGGTGCATAAGGCTCCATAAAAAATGTAATCTGCCCCATTTTTCCCTTAATCTCTGTCACGTAACGCAAATGTGCCCTAACACGAATTAACGAGATCTGTATTAGATTCTCAACAGACTTTGGTATTATACCAAAACGGTCTTTTAATTCCTTTCTCATATCATCACATTCCGACGCATTCTCAAGACTTGCAATGCGTTTGTAGATTTCAAGTTTCTGAACCTCATTGACAATATACTCTGGCGGAATAAACGCATCGACATCCATATCAACATATGTGTCAAAATTATCCTCTATTTTCTTCATACCTTTTAAGGTTTTGACCGCCTCATTAAGCATCTTACAGTACAAATCATAACCAACTGCCTCCATATGTCCATGCTGACGTTCCCCCAGAAGATTACCAGCCCCCCTTATTTCAAGGTCTTTCATGGCAATCTTAAAGCCACTTCCCAAATCAGTAAACTCACGAATTGCCTGTAACCGCTTCTCGGCAATCTCCTTTAACATTTTGTCCTTTTTGTACATTAGAAAAGCATAGGAAGTGCGGTTGGAACGCCCTACACGTCCCCTTAATTGATAGAGTTGTGATAATCCCATCGCATCAGAATCATGAATAATCATTGTATTGACATTTGAAATATCCAATCCTGTCTCTATAATAGTGGTTGCCACTAACACATCAATTTCTCCATTGATAAACTGAAACATAATCTTCTCAAGCTCATGTTCTTTCATCTGGCCATGCGCAAATGCTACATTTGCCTCTGGGACAAGATGCGCAATATAATTGGTAATCTCATCAATATTGTTGACACGATTGTATACATAATACACCTGTCCTTGTCTTGACAACTCACGCACAATTGCCTCGCGCACCATCTCCTCATTATACTCCATAACATATGTCTGTATGGGCTGTCTCTCTCCAGGTGCTTCCTCCAACACACTCATATCGCGAATTCCCACCAGACTCATATGTAGCGTCCTTGGTATTGGTGTTGCAGTCAGCGTCAACACATCCACATCATCTTTAATTTGCTTAATTTTCTCTTTATGGCGCACGCCAAAACGTTGTTCTTCATCAATTACAAGAAGTCCTAAATCCTTGTAGACTACATCAGCCGATAATAATCTGTGCGTGCCAATTACAATATCTACCAATCCCTTTTTCAAGTCCTCAATTGTTTTCTTAATCTCCCCCGTGGTCCGAAAACGTGACATCATCTCCACACGCACTGGAAAGTCCTTCATGCGCTGCACAAAGGTATTGTAATGCTGTTGTGCCAAAATTGTCGTCGGAACAAGATACGCAACTTGTTTACCATCTTGCACTGCCTTAAATGCAGCGCGAATGGCAATCTCTGTCTTACCGTAACCCACATCACCACAGATGAGACGATCCATAATACGCGGGCTCTCCATATCATTTTTGGTCGCTTCAATAGCAAGAAGCTGATCACCTGTCTCCTCAAAAGGAAACATTTCCTCAAACTCCTGCTGCCAAACTGTGTCCTTACTAAAGATAAACCCTTCCTTCTGTTGGCGAATTGCATAGAGTTCCACCAAATCTTTAGCAATCTCATTGACAGCCGCTTTCACCCGCGATTTGGTTTTTGTCCATTCCTGTGTGCCAAGCTTGTTCAATTTTGGCTTTTTTGCTGCGTCGGAAGATGCATATTTCTGAATCACATCCAATCCCGTCGCAAGAACATAGAGATTGCCACCATCACGATATGCAATCTTAATATAATCCTTTACAACTTTGTCTACCGCAACCTTCTCAATGCCTTTATAAACACCAAGACCATGACTTTCATGCACCACATAATCCCCTACTTTAAGGTCCGAGAAATTTTGAATTTTCTGCCCCTCATAAGTCTTTTTCTTCTTTTTACGTTGTTGCTTTCCAAAGATATCTGTCTCCGAAATCACAACAAATTTTAACAGTGGATACTCAAACCCCTTTCGTATTGAACCATGATAGGTCATAATCTCTCCCGACTGTAACGCTCTATCAGAATCCTCAGAATAAAAAGCTGTCAATCCCTCATCCATCAAGTCCGATGCAAGGCGTTTTGCGCGCGTCGCAGACGCAGACAACAAAAGTACCCTATATCCTTGCTTCTTAAAATTATTTAAATCTTTTACCAATTCTGCAAAACTATTATTATAAGAAGAAATCGTTCTCGCACTGACTGCAGAACGCTGCAAAAATCGAATGCCAAAATTCTTAAATTCCATTGTGGAAAGCGCAAGAATACGCGCCTCCTCCAATTTTGCCAAAATCTCTTGTACGGAAGAAAGCACTTCCATCTGCTTTGGCAAAATATATCCCTTTTGCACACGGTTTGTCATGCTCTCTCGAAATTCCAACTCCACAGCTCTCGCATGTTCCTCAATACGCAACGGTTCATCAAGGTAAACACAACATCGCCGATTTTGAAATAAATCAATAAACGACATTGTATCCTCATAAAAGTAATTAATATAACTATCCAGATTCACCAAACTCTGAAATTGTGTCACCTGTTCTTTTAAATCCGCAACTGTTGTCTCAAGCCGATGCGCCTCCTCCGGCTTTGTCTGTTCTCGAAAATGTTTTGTCTGTGCCTTACAGTCTTTCTCAATCTTGTAAAAACCCTCATCCAACACAGACTGCGGCAATATTAATTCCGCTGCTGGATAAATTGACACTTGTGTTATATTTTCCTCAATAGAACGCTGGCTTAACACATCAAAGGTACGCATTGACTCCACTGTATCTCCCCACAACTCAATCCGAACAGGATTCTCTGATGTCAAATCAAAAATATCAACAATACCACCGCGAATGGAAAACTGTCCTGGCGCTTCCACCTGATAATTTTTCTCATATCCCATTGCTACAAGCTTCCGCGAAAGTGCTTGTTCTTCAATTATGCTATCCCTGTCAATATAAATAATATTGTCCTCAATTACTGACAGTGGAAGTTGATGCGCCATCAAAGCAGCAAAAGTTGTGACAATTACAACTGGCTTACCCTCCAGAATCCTGCGTTGTACTCCAATCCGTTCTTTGGCAAGCTGATTGCCATGTACATCTGCCTGATAAAATATTAAGTCTTTTGCTGGATAAAAATAAGAATCACGACAATACAGACGACAGTCTTCAAGGAGCTCTCGTGCCTTAATATCGCTGTAAGTCACAATCAATTTCACATCATAATCCTTATCCATGCCAAATATCACATGAAGCTTTTGAGAATCCACACAACCACTAATGCTTACTTTACCGCTTTTTTTATCTAATGCTCTTATAATCTCCTCGTACTCGCCAAGCTCTCTGAGCGGTGCCAATAATGTGTTCATATCTACTCACCTTTTGACTTTTTATTATATTCATTCATCGCTGCGTCAACCTTGTCCTCCAACATTAGGTTAACTGCTCCATCCACTTTTTCAAGGCTCTCTCTCATCACTTCCAAATCTTCTTTGCTAAAATTCTCTAGTACATAATCTGCCAAGTCATATCCTTTCGGTTTCTCCCCCACACCAATCTTAATGCGCAAAAAAGTGTCATCACCCAAATGCGCAATAATATTTTTAATGCCATTGTGTCCGCCTGCACTGCCCTTCTTGCGAATGCGCAACTGCCCTACATCAAGGCTAATATCATCATAAATCACAATCAACTCACTTGTTGGGTCCACCTTATAATAGTCTACTATGGCACGAATTGCCTCACCACTCAGATTCATATAAGTAAGCGGCTTCGCCAATATAACTTTAGTGCCCCCTATAATCCCTTTTCCAATTAGTGCCTTGTGTTTACAATCCATTACATGGATATTATACTTGTCCGCAAGCGCATCTATTGCCATAAATCCAATATTATGTCGTGTATTTTCATACTCTTTTGTAGGGTTTCCAAGCCCTGCTATAATCACCATCTTCATTCTCCGTTCTTGTATCTCTGTCTCTTTGTCTTGCAATCTGCTAAAACGCTTAAATTTGTTTTTTAACCACTGCATATTCATCACCATTTCTGTAGTAAGGACAGTTTTTATAATGTCCTTGTACAACGCGAATCATATCATCTTCATCCATGTTAATCTCACAATAATAACATGTATCTTCCTCGTCATATACATTATATGCACAAGTATCACAATTTGAACTTTCCATTTTCTACCACACCTCATTTTCTAACAATTGTTTTACTATATCGCTTTCACGGCTTATTTATTCTCTGATCTGTCAACACAATGGCATATTTCCTCTGCGTCGACGTACATAATCAAATAAAAAAGATTTATCTTTCTCTGTTTTCCGCGCGACCCATGTGCTATCTTAGCGGTATACTTCCTCTGTACAGGTCTGCACAATCAATAAAAAAGGTTCCTTCCCTACTCGCACACTGGACGTGTCTGTGCGCAATCGAGTAGAGAAGATTTATCTTTTCTTACTCGCGCGTCGGACACGGGTAGTTTTAACTACATATTTCCTCTTTGTACCCGTGCGCATAAAAAAGTGGAGAATACTGCCTGAAAGTATTTTCTCCACGCTCATTTTGTCTTAGATATTCACTATCGTCTTCTCTGTTCTGCCACCCGCTTTGCCTCTTGCAAGTACGTGACATACTTGTCCGCTTCCGCCATGGCTTCTTTTGCTTCCGCAGAATTTTTATACATAACATGTTCTGCCATTAATGTATACATTTTAATTTTCTTTCCATCAATATAAAAAACAAAACTTATTCCGCGCGTTGACGAAGTAACCGTTTTCATTTGATCGATACGAGAAGCGTTAAAAATCTGAATCTGAAATGGATTATATTTGGAGATGTAACCAATCACCCCATTGTCTGTATCAATATAAAGCCTATTATGTAATACATCATCTTCATAAGTTTGCCGAAAATGATATGGCAATGTATTCACACCGCTTGCAGTACGCCCAACAAAAGAAGAAAGAATCATTCCATTTCCAAGGATCATAACAAATGCTATAACCACAAAAATCATTAACACTACAGCAAGTGTCAAAAAGGAGCTTATCTGAAACGCTCCTCCTGAAAGTTCTTTGATTAACGAGAGCAAAAACGGTAACAACACTGCTCCAATAACAAGAGGCCAAAAAAGTTTTCCACACTTTTTAAATTTTTCTGTTTCTTGGTACATGTCCCCCACCTCCAACATCTATCTCCAAAAACAACATCTTTTTATAAAAACAGCATACCATACATATGGTCTATTTTCAACCCGAACATAGAAAAAAGCTAGTGGGTGTCTGTGTCTGTAATAATCGAGTAGGGAAGGTTGCTTCCCCTACTCGCCGCGCGACCCGTGCGCCGCCTTAGCGGCTTATTTCCTCTGCATGGGTCTGTGCATAAAAAAACCACCCGCTGCGAACGGATGGCTTTCCTACCCACATTTTATTCATAATATCCTAAGAAGCAGATTCCTCATCTGGCTCTAAGAGCGCTTTCTCATAACTTTCAAGAATCGTTTTCTGGATTGTGTCTCTTGTGTTTGAATTGATTGGATGTGCAATATCTCTGTACTCTCCATCAGCAGACTTCTTGCTTGGCATTGCAATAAAAAGTCCTTTCTCACCCTCGATTACCTTAATGTCATGAACCACAAATTCATCGTCAAGTGTAATCGAAACTACTGCTTTCATTTTTCCCTCTTTTGTGATTTTACGAACGCGAACATCTGTTATTCTCATTCTTTTGTCCCCCTTTTGCAAGTCGTTGATTCATTTTAAAGAACATACCTTTCGTTTTTCTCCACCACAACCTTGATGCCTGTCTCGCCGACATGATGCGAGTTTGCTCGAATTGTATCGCGGCTTTCTACAATACAGTTTTCAATGTGGGTGTTATCGCCAAGATACACATCGTTTAGAATGATGGAGTTTTTAATAGTGCAGTTGTTGCCGACGAAAACCTCCTTGAACAGAACAGAATTCTCAACCGTTCCATTGATAATACAACCACTCGATATCAGGCTATTCCTGACATGCGCCCCCGGGTTATATTTCGCTGGCGGCAAATCGTCAACTTTAGAATATACGTCTGGATACTGTTTGAAGAAATAGTCGCGAATCTCTTTCTTGAGAAAATCCATATTTGTGCCATAATAGTCCTCGACTGTTGCGATATTTCTCCAGTATGACTCAATCCTATACCCGTATATTCTCTTAACATCTTTATAGCGTATTAGGATATCCTGCACAAGATCGTGCCTTCCCTCCTCAGCGCTCTTTTCAATCAGTTCGATGAGCTGTCTGCGTCGAATCACATAAATACCACAAGACACAGTCTTTGACTTAGCCACCATAGGCTTCTCCTCGAACTCCTCTATTCGGCCATCATCATTCATTCTGACAACGCCGTAACGGTCCACATCTGCATTGTCTGACATCTCTTTCACAACGACTGTGATATCTGCCTTTTTTGCGATATGGTACTCCAAAACTTTATTGAAATCCATCTTGTAGACACAATCGCCCGTAGCGATAACTACATATGGTTCATGACTTCTTTTTAAAAATAAGAGATTTTGATAAATACTATCCGCAGTCCCCTGATACCAATTGCTATTGTCTGGTGTGACCGTCGGTGTAAAGGTATATAAACCTCCTTGTTTTCGTCCAAAATCCCACCACTTGGATGAACTTAAATGTTCATGAAGGCTTCTGGAATTATATTGTGTGATTACCGCAACCTTCTGGATGTGTGAATTGGACATATTACTCAATACAAAATCAATGCTTCGATAACTGCCTGCGATTGGCATAGCTGAAATTGCTCTCTTGTGTGAAAGCTCTCCCATCTTTCGGCTGTTTCCGCCTGCTAATACAATACCTAATGCTCTCATATCACTCACCCACCTTTATCAATGTCTTACCACTATCTAATACACCATTCGGATAATCTGAAGTTGTGGTTTCCCCAAAGACGACAGTATTCTTGCCAATTTTAACATTGGCAGGAACGATGGATTTCTCACCGACTGTAACCAGTCCACTATTGTAGATATCAGGTCTTGTATCATTTTCTTTTTCTGCAAGCGTTCCAAGCTGTGTATTGCTTCCAACCTGCGAATATTCATCTATAATTGCTTTCTCAATGGTGCAGCGATCGCCAATCTGCGCTTGGTTCATAATGATAGAGTTGCGCACAACAGTTCCCTCACCGATAATAACACCACATCCAATCACAGAATTGTAAACTTGTCCATATATTTCCGAACCCTCACCGATAATGCTTCGCTCCACAACGCTGTCCGATGCAAGATACTGTGGTGGCAAAATCTCACTCTTTGTATAAATCTTCCAGTATTCTTCATAGAGGTTGAACTCTGGCACAATGTCTATCAGCTCCATATTCGCTTCCCAATAAGAACTTAGCGTTCCAACATCCTTCCAGTATCCATTAAATTCATAGGAGTACATTGGGCACCCCTTCTCATAACAGTACGGAATGACATGTTTTCCAAAATCTAATGCTGGCTGGTCTGCTTTTGCAATCAATGCTTCCTTTAGTACTTTCCAGTTAAATATGTAAATTCCCATGGAAGCCAGATTACTTCTAGGGTTCTCAGGTTTCTCCTCAAAATCAATAATTTTTTTGTTCTCGTCTGTAATCACAATGCCGAACCGCTTCGCTTCTTCAATCGGAACAGGCATCGATGCAATTGTGACTTCCGAACCACTCTCTTTGTGGAAATCTAGCATCACTTCATAATCCATCTTATAGATATGATCCCCGGAAAGAATCAATACATAATCTGGATTGTAATTTTCCATATATTCAAGATTCTGGAAAATCGCATTGGCAGTTCCAGTGTACCATTCACTCTCGCTGCTCTTTTCATAGGGTGGTAATACGGTCACGCCACCGACATTACGGTCCAGATCCCAAGGAATACCGATACCGATATGTGTGTTCAGCTTGAGTGGCTGATACTGTGTAAGCACCCCGACTGTGTCGATACCGGAATTAATACAATTGCTGAGCGGGAAATCAATAATACGATACTTTCCGCCAAAAGCAACGGCCGGTTTTGCCATTTTCGATGTCAGGACACCCAGTCTTGAACCCTGTCCACCTGCTAAAAGCATGGCTATCATTTCTTTTTTAATCATGTTGTCACCCCTACTTACATAATACTGGGTTTCAGACCCTAATATATTATAACATACATTTTCGTTAAAGGGAACAACTTTAGCATCATTCCTATTAGATTTCTATACATTTTTTTAGTATACATAACTTATATCGGTTGGAAATTAGAAAGCTTAACCTAGAAAGTAAAATTTATTTAATAAAATTTTTATTTTTTGCTTAATCTGGCAAATACTATTTCTTTTGGCGATTTCATAGAATTATGGTAGATTTCTATTTTTTTATGGAAATGTCACCTTGCGAGGTGTATGATAGATAATATATCATCTTATTTTAGAAAGGAAAACAACAAGATGTACCAGATAAATTTTAACAGTCCTATTCATGTCCACTTTATTGGAATTGGAGGAATCAGCATGTCTGGACTTGCCCAAATTTTAATTGAAGCAGGTTTCACTGTGAGTGGATCGGACCAAAAAAAATCCCCTCTCACACAACACCTTGTCTCTATGGGCGCAAAAATCAATTATCCGCAGATGGCGAGCAATATCAATGATTCGATTGATCTGGTGGTGTACACGGCTGCGATTGCACAGAACAATCCAGAGTATTGTGCTGCCTTAGAAAAAAAGATTCCACTTATGACACGGGCGGATTTGCTTGGCCAGATTATGAAAAATTATAAGACACCCATCGCAGTCAGTGGCACACATGGAAAAACTACCACCACATCCATGATTTCCGAAGTACTTCTGGCCGCTGGCACCGATCCCACTCTTTCTATTGGTGGTATTCTAAAATCCATCAACGGCAATATTCGTGTTGGCAAATCTGATTATTTTGTGACGGAGGCATGTGAGTACACCAACTCCTTTTTGAGCTTCTTTCCCCATATTAGCATTATTCTCAATATTGAAGAAGATCATTTAGACTTTTTCCGAGATATTGATGACATTCGCCATTCCTTCCGAAAATTTTCTGAAATTTTACCGGAAGACGGCTATCTTATTATCAATCAAAATATCGACCATATGGAACAGTTTGTCGAAGGACTTCCTTGCAAAATCATCACTTTTGGTACGGACGCTACAGCAGACTATAATTATACAGATGTCACATTTGACGCATTTGGATGCGCTTCCTATACGCTTATCAAAAAAGGTCAAAACTGCGGCACTGTAAAACTTAGCGTTGTCGGGGAACACAATATTCTCAACTCTCTTTCTGTTATTGCTTTGACAGATTTACTTGGAATTGACTTTGCTATCGTATGTGATACCCTTGCTTCCTTCTCAGGCACTGAAAGACGCTTTGAACACAAAGGAGAAATCGCCGGCATCCAGATTCTTGATGACTATGCCCATCACCCAACCGAAATTACTGCCACACTGAAAGCAGCGGCGAATTATCCACATCAAACATTATGGTGTGTCTTTCAACCCCATACTTACACGCGCACAAAAACATTTCTAAAAGAATTTGCCCAAGCACTTTCCCTTGCGGACAAAATCGTGTTGACCGACATTTACGCCGCACGCGAGAAAAACACAGTTGGTATCAGCTCTGTAGACCTTTTGCATGAGTTGGAAAAACTTGGAAAAGAATGCTATTATTTTCAAAATTTTGACGACATAGAAAATTTTTTATTAAAAAATTGTATCAACGGCGATTTGTTGATAACTATGGGGGCTGGAGATGTTGTAAAAATCGGTGAAAGTCTTCTTGGAATCTAGTTATCCACAATATCCACATTTTTTTGTGTCTAAACAGACAAAAAAAATGTGGATATTTTCCATTTTCATCCACATTTATTCTTAATAAAATTCATGTGTTATCTTTGTGATACATCAAGGAATTATCCATTTTTGTTCTCTAACTATCCACATTATCCACATTATCCACACTCATTATAAATGCCAGATTCACAAGGATTGGCACAGGGATGTGGGCTTGCTTTTTTAGAAAAGTGTGCTACAATACATTTACCTTACAGATTCTGGTGACTCCCAACATCAGAACAATACTAAGGAATCTAGAACAGGACAGGTGACAAATATGAATCGTGTCAATATCTATCGAGCTGCCACAAATGAGCAAACTAGCATCTCTAATCTTTTTATTGATGAATATATGGCAGATGCCAATGACGCACAACTCAAAATCTATCTTTTTCTAATTCGCATGATGAATGCTAATCTCCCAACAAGCGTGGCAGATATCGCGGACAAGTTTAACTATACAGAAAAAGATGTACTTAGAGCACTGATGTATTGGGAATCCAAACAGCTTCTGGCACTTGACTTCGATGCAGCTCACAACCTGTCCGGTATTAGGGTGCTTTCCCTTGAAAACGCATACGAGGTGCCCCGATCGGCTCCCCGTATCACTCCGGTTCTGTCTTTTGTCAGACCAACTTCCATGCAGACGGGTATGGCTGCTCAAACCGGAATCACACAGATGGCTGCAAATCGTACTGTTTCAGCCACTAGCAGTCAGCCCGCAAATGCAAAAATTGCAAAACCAGAATACACTCTTGATCAACTCAAACGCTTTAAGGATAACGAAGATATTGAACAACTTCTACTTGTCACAGAACAGTATATTGCAAAGCCACTGACACGAAGCGATATGGAAACCATTCTCTTTTTGTACGACAAACTTGGTTTTTCCACTGATCTAATCGACTATCTGGTACAGCATTGTGTAGAGCGTGATAAAAAAGACTTCCGATATATTGAAAAAGTGGCTCTCGCGTGGCATGAACAGGGTATTTCTTCGCCGAGTGATGCACAGAATGCATCCCGCAAATACGACAAAGTAGTCTATACGATTATGAAGTCTCTTGGCAAAAATACGAATCCTGCACCCAAGGAACTTGAATACATAAATAAATGGACAAAAGAATATGGATTTCTGCTTGATGTGATACAGGAAGCTTGCGATAAAACTGTTATGACCACTGACAACCATCGTTTTGCATATGCGGATGGCATTCTTACCAAATGGTATCAAGCTGGGGTCCGCTACAGGGCTGATATTCCTGCGGCTGACGCCTCCTACAAACGTTCTGCCACAGACAACACACAAAAAACCGACAATATCGTTTCCAGAAACAAATTTAACAGTTTTGCCCAAAATTCGTATGACTTTAACGAATTAGAGCAAAATATTTTAAGTAATTAAGGCTCCCTACTATTCCGAAATTTGGGTAGCTCAAAAGAGAATGAGGTAAAATACAAATGGCACTGACAAATAGCCAGTATGATGCAATTATGCGTTCTTATGAGGAAAAACAGCGCATTGCAAGACATCAGCTTGAACATAATACGGAAATGGTCTATCAAAAAATTCCTACTTACGAAGCATTGGACAGACAAATTGCCGTCATTTCAATTGAACAAGGAAAAAAACTGCTTAGTGGTGAGGCGAATGCGCTCTCCGAGTTAAAACAACACCTAAAAGAGCTGTCTGTTCAAAAGGCTTCCTTGTTACGTAAAAATGGCTTCCCTGAAAACTTTTTGTCACCAGTCTACGAATGTGATAAATGTCAAGATACTGGATATATTGCCAACAAAAAATGTAGTTGCTTTCGTGAGGCAGAAATCAACCTCATCTATGAACAATCCCACATCAAAACACTGCTGGAAACAGAGAACTTCAGTTCACTTTCCTATGACTATTATGCGGGAGAAGACCTTGAAAAATTTACGAAAGCTGTACAAATATGCCAAAATTTTGTGAAAAGCTTCAATAAGGACTACCGAAACTTGTTTTTTTATGGTACAGTAGGAACGGGTAAATCATTTCTGTCTTGTTGTATTGCAAAGGAATTGATCGATATAGGAAATCTTGTCATCTACTTCAGCGCGTCTCAACTTTTTGATATTTTGTCAAAAAGTACGTTTGACAAAGACAGCGCGGAGGCTGCCTCTGGTATTTCAGAGGATATCTGTAACTGTGATTTGCTAATTATCGATGATCTGGGAACAGAACTCACCAACGCCTTTGTTTCTTCCCAGCTCTTTTCCTGCCTGAACAACAGGCATCTACGCAAAAAGGCAACTATCATCACAACAAATCTATCGCTTGGAGAACTGCGGGACCGCTATTCTGACAGGATCTTTTCACGCATCACAAGCAATTACGATATATGCAAGCTGACAGGCCGAGACATTCGGATGCAGAAAAAAACAGCATCTGCTAACAAATGAAAAATTGATATCTCTATATATAGAAAGCGAGGGTTTTTCAATGCCAGTTCGTGAGGAAAAAAGAAATCTCAACTCAATACCTGTAGGTTCATTAGGCATCATTCCATTAAGCGGGTGTAAAGAGCTTGGTGACAAGGTTGACAAATATCTTGTCAAATGGAGGGCAGAGCGCGAGAGCGAACATAAAGATTCACTTGCATTTGCAGGTTACCAGCGCGACTCTTATATTATACAGACCCGTGTTCCACGCTTTGGCACCGGAGAAGCAAAAGGTGAGATCTTAGAGTCTGTACGTGGTGATGACATCTATCTGTTAGTAGACGTCACGAACTACAGCCTGACTTATTCCCTTTGCGGACAGGAGAATCATATGTCCCCTGACGACCATTTTCAGGATTTGAAGCGAATTATTGCTGCCATTGGTGGTAAGTCACGCCGTATCACTGTGATTATGCCTTATCTATATGAAAGCCGCCAACATAAGAGAAATTCAAGGGAATCCCTCGACTGTGCACTGGCGCTTCAAGAGATGGTAAATATGGGCGTGGACAACATTATTACTTTTGATGCGCACGATCCGCGTGTGCAAAACGCCATTCCTTTACATGGTTTTGAAACGGTATCACCCACCTATCAATTTATCAAAGGACTATTGAATAATGTTTCTGATCTGACCATCGATGCAGATCACATGATGCTCGTCAGCCCCGACGAAGGTGGTATGGGACGCGCAATCTATATGGCAAACGTAATGGGACTTGATATGGGTATGTTTTATAAACGGCGCGATTACACCCAAGTTGTAAATGGACGCAACCCAATTGTAGCACATGAGTTCCTTGGCAGTAGCGTAGAAGGCAAGGATGTTATTATTGTAGATGATATGATCTCCTCTGGAGAAAGTATGATTGAAGTTGCCACATACTTAAAAAATCGCAAGGCAAGACGTATTTTTGCTGCCGCTACATTCGGGCTCTTTACTGCAGGTCTGGACAAATTTGACGAAGCATATGAACAGGGATTAATATACAGAGTCCTCACTACAAATCTAATCTACCAAAAGCCAGAACTACTTGAAAAAGAATGGTACATTAGTTGTGATATGAGCAAATATATTGCTTATATTATCGACACATTAAACCATGATTCTTCTATCAGTGATTTATTGAATCCCAATGATAGGATTCATAGCTATATCAATCGCTATAAAAATGGTGAAATATAAAAAGAAGAAGGGGAAGATGAATCTTCCCCTTCTCGATTATTACTCACCATATCCGTTAGGATTGTTAGACTGCCATCTCCAACTGTCCGCACACATTTCCTTAATGCCAAACTGTGCAGTCCAGCCAAGTTCTTCCTTTGCCTTTGACGCGTCTGCATAGCAAGTTGCAATATCACCTGCACGTCTTGGCTTAATCTCATATGGAATCTTTACGCCTGTGGCCTCCTCAAAGTTCTTTACAATATCAAGCACACTGTAGCCTGTTCCTGTTCCAAGATTGTATATGCATAGTCCTGCCTTCTCCTCAATCTTCTTTAGTGCCTTCACATGGCCAATCGCTAAGTCTACAACATGAATATAGTCTCTAACACCTGTTCCATCATGGGTGTCATAATCATTTCCAAATACTCCAAGTTTCTCAAGTTTTCCTACTGCAACTTGTGTGATATATGGCATTAAGTTATTGGGGATTCCATTTGGATTTTCACCCATTGTACCACTCTGATGTGCACCAATTGGATTAAAATAACGCAACAGAATCACATTCCACGCTGGATCTGCTTTTTGCATATCTGATAAAATCTGCTCCAACATGGACTTTGTCCAACCATAAGGGTTTGTGCACTGCCCTTTTGGACACTCCTCTGTAATTGGTATAAATGCAGGGTCCCCATATACAGTTGCAGATGAAGAAAAGATAATATTCTTGCAGCCATGCTTTCTCATCACATCCACCAGTGTCAACGTACCCGCAATATTATTGTTATAATATTCCCATGGCTTTGCAACAGACTCTCCTACTGCCTTTAACCCGGCGAAATGAATACAGGAATCAATCTCCTCTTGGTCAAAAATCATTTCCAAAGCATCCCTGTCCAAAATATCTGCCTTATAAAATGTAACTGGTCTTCCTGTAATTTTCTCAACACGCTGTAGGGATTTTACACTTGCATTTGATAAGTTATCCACCACCACTACATCATAGCCTGCATTTTGAAGTTCTACCACTGTATGGCTACCGATAAATCCAGCGCCACCTGTAACTAAAATTGCCATATTATCTACCTCCATTTTACTTTTATTATCCGCACTTTTTCCTTGCCATCTTTTATCATATCCCTTTTTCCTTAGGAAAACAATAGCATAATTATAATTTTTTAGACCAAAAACAATCAAAAAATTATCGTTCTCGCTATTTTAGTAACAATGAAAAATCCATGCGAAATTGTTGTAAATTTTGTCATTTATCTCTTATTTTTTATATAATATATTCATTTGCAATAGATTTTACACGCTCGTTTTTGTGGATATTGTGCATAAATATGTGGATATTTTAATTCTACAACACGATTGTAAAAAGTTATCCACAACTTGCTTCTAATTTTCTGTCAACATTCACATCAAATATTAAAACTATATCTATCGTATTACACCACATCCAATCTTTTCACCAGCATCTCCCGATGGCTGAGTTTTGAAATCGTCTGGCATCTTGTGGATAATAACGCTTCTTCCCATTATCTCTGGTATTGTGAAACGCTTGTCATAAAATGAAAGCCATGCATATCCCTGATTTCCCATAAGCGGAAGCATGTCACCTGCATGGTCTGGATGCGCTTCTTTTGTGGGATTGTAATGCTCTCCTGTCTTGTCAAAAGGCATTGTACAGTCTCCTTTTTCATGAATGTGCATCGCATAAAAATCAGATGAGAATTGTGTGGTAATATTGGGAAGTCCAAAGATTTCTGCCTCTATTAGCACACCTGCATAGGGTGTTTCATAAAATTTCACAATGCCACTCAATTGCGGATTCTGTGCATTTCCCCGAATCCATGCCATTGCCTCTGGCCTTTTATTTCTAAGTGTATCTGTAAAAATCATTCCGGGAGTCATATCTGCCATAATGATCAATCTCCAATTTGTTTTTCTTTATCATATGTGCGCAATTATATGATGGTTCCTTTTAGAATAAACACATAAAGGAAAAGAAACAAGTTTTCGTACAAAAACGCATCCTTTCTGCATCTGTGTGCAATCGAGTAGAGAAGATGTATCTTCCCCTACTCGCGCGCCGGGCACCCGTCAGCGAACCGATAGGTTTGATGACAAATTTCACTTGGGTACTCGTGTGCATAAAAAGCTGTTGTTTTCATAAATTAAGTTATGAAAACAACAGCTTTTTCCTATTTTTTATGCAACACAAAAGCCTCATATGGTTTAAGTGTCATTTCGGTTTTATCATATGCATTCTCCACATTAGTAATCATGCAAGATGTCCCTACAAATTCTGTTGGTAGGATGAATTTTGTCTCATGGTCGCAGAAACTACAAACAACGAGAAGCTTCTCATTTTCCATTCTTCTAGTGTAAACAAACAATTCTTCGCTATCCTCCATAAGTGCTTCATACTTACCATATACCATGATTGGATTCTCTTTTCTAAGTGCAATCAGCTTCTTATAATAGTGAAATACAGAATTAAAATCTGCAGTCTCTGCCTTGGCGTTGATTGTTGTATAATTGGGGTTTACTGCAATCCAAGGAGTCCCTGTAGTAAAACCTGCCTGTGGCGAATCGTCCCATTGTACTGGTGTTCTTGCATTGTCGCGGCTTTTAAAAATAATGCAAGGCCAGAACACCTCATGGGATAATTTTCCTTCGCTACACCATTCCTTATATGCATTAATGCTCTCAATATCACGGAAATCATCTGGACTTTGGAATGGATAATTGGTCATACCTAGCTCCTCTCCCTGATAAATATATGGAGTGCCTTGTAACATATGCAGACAAGTAGCAAGCATCTTGGCAGATACTTCTCGATACATAGGACGGTCATCTCCAAAACGTGAGACGGCACGTGGCTGGTCATGATTATCCCAGAACAAGCTATTCCATGCCTTTCCATAAAGTTCTGTTTGCCAGCGAGAGAGCGTTTTTTTCAATGTGACAAGTGGAATTTTCGCATCCGTCCACTTTCCATATTTGCCATCTCCTTCCACATGTTCAAACTGAAATACCATATTTAGCTCATGTGTATCCTCACCAGCATACTGCTGTGCCAAAGTTGTGGTTACACCAGCCGTTTCACCAACAGTCATAATGTCATACTTTGACAGCACTTTTTCATTCATTTCCTGCAAATATTGATGCACGTTTGGCCCGTGAATGCAATAAGGTCCAAAATCACCATTTTTTCCATCTGGCATCTCTTTGGTTTTGGAAATCATACTGATAACGTCCATGCGGAAACCGTCAATGCCCTTGTCACACCACCATGTCATCATATCAAAAACTTCCTTGCGCACATTAGGATTATCCCAATTTAAATCAGGTTGTTTCTTAGAAAATAAATGCAGATAATACATGCCTGTCACTTCATCATACTGCCACGCCGAACCACCAAAACAAGAACCCCAGTTATTTGGCGGGGTCTGAGCATCTTTCCCCTCACGCCAAATATAATAGTCACGATATGCATTCTCCTTTGACTTCCGACTTTCCATAAACCACTTATGCTCATCTGACGTATGATTCACCACCAAATCCATAACAATTTTAATTCCATGCGCATGAGCAGCCGCCAACAGTTCGTCAAAATCTTTCATTGTCCCAAACTCATCCATAATATCTTGGTAATCACTAATATCATATCCGTTATCATCATTTGGAGACTTGTATACTGGTGAGAGCCAGATCACATCAATTCCCAGATACTTCAAATAGTCCAATCGACTAATAATTCCTTGCAGATCGCCAATTCCATCCCCGTTGCTATCCATAAAACTCCGCGGATAAATCTGATAAATAACTGCTTCTTTCCACCATGTTCTGTTCATACTTTTCCCTTCCTTTCATTTTACATGCACATTTCTAATACCAAGACCTGATATGCGTGCAGTCTGATAGTTCTATTCTCTTTCGCAATATCATGATAATTATTCAACAATACATCTTTATATGCTTTTGGTAATGTAATCTCTTGTTCTTCTCTCTGATAATTTCCAACCACCAGTAGTATCTGTTCCCCTTTTCGGTAATATGCCATCAAATTATGCTGCTCTACCCATACTGGTTCCAAAGCACCGTACACAATCGTTTCTTTATAGATTGGATTTTTGCGTAGTGCGATTAGTTTTTTATAAAAAGAATAAATAGAATCCGCATCCTCTATCTGTGCTGCTACATTGATAGAATGATAATTCGGATTGACTTTCAACCATGGGGTTCCTGTGGTAAATCCTGCATTTGTCCCATCTGTCCACTGCATTGGCGTGCGCGCATTATCACGGCTGTACTTTGATACAATTTTTAGTGCCTCATCCGGCGAAAGTCCTGCCTCTAATGCAACCTGATATTCGTCGTGAGATGCGATATCATCCACTTCGTCAATAGATGCAATTGGTACATTCTCCATACCCAATTCCTGTCCCTGATAGATAAAAGGCAATCCCCGCAACATAAAATTCAATGCCGCCAACAGTTTCTTGCTTTCAATACAACAATCTCCTTCTGGTATGTATCGACTAACACCTCTTGGCTCATCATGATTCTCGATAATATTAGAAAGAAATCCAATATTTGCTACCTTTGCCTGCGCGTCAAAACAGCATTTTTTATAGTCGTCTGGTGTGATGGGAGTCGTATCATACCATCCTTTTTCACTGCCCCCAAAAATTGTTTCATTAAAATCAAACATACTGGAAAAATAACCATCATCTCCAATAAATTCTGGGAGTTCTTCTATTTTTTCATTAAACACTTCTCCCACCGCAAAAGCATCATATTTCTTAAATGTGCGGTCGCGCATCTCGCCTAAAAATACCCCAATCCCTTTCGCTTCCTGTAACATAGCATCCATGCTACACAAACCATCTTCTCTGTCTGGTTCATAATCGTGGAATGGAAGTGCTTTCTTAATATTGCTAATGGCATCAATGCGGAAGCCGCCAAGACCTTTATCCAACCACCAGTTAATATTTTTGTAGATTTCTTCCCGAACTTCTGGATTTTCCCAGTTTAGATCAGGTTGTTTCTTGTGAAAAACATGAAGATACTGTTTGTCTGTACCTGGTAGGTCATCCCACGCGGGACCACCAAAATAAGAACGCCAGTTTGTTGGCAACTTTCCCTCTTTTTTTTCTCTCAAATAAAAGTATTTCCCATATTTTCCTTCTGGGTCTTGACAGGCTTTTTGGAACCATTCATGCTCATCAGAACAGTGATTGACCACCAGATCCATAAGAATACAAATATTGCGTTTTTTCGCCTCCGCTATCAACTGTTCCATATCCTCCATGGTGCCAAAACGAGGGTCAATGTTATAGTAATCTGAAATATCATATCCTTGATCCGCCAGCGGCGATTGATAACAAGGAGACAGCCAGAGAATGTCGATTCCTAGATCCGCAAGGTAGTCTAACTTGCTAATAATCCCAGGAATATCACCAATACCATCACCATTGGAATCATAGAAACTTTTGGGATAAATTTGATATGCAACTTTGTCATGCCACCATTTTTTAATCATAGCCGTACCTCCTAATTTATATTATTTTCATGTAAATCAACACTATTCTGTTTGTTATAATACCAAATCATGACATAGGTGTTTTGTTATTATTTACATTTTAATGACATCTGTGCAAAATGTCTTACGGTTATTTGATTAAAAACTACGATATTATGACTTTTATATGGACTCTATATATTTTCTGTATTGTAATGGTGTCGTTCCAGTATACTTCCGAAATTCCTGAAGAAAATTTCCCATATTATTAAAACCACATTCCAGACAAACTTCTGTCACCTGCAAATCCGTCTTTTCCAAAAGACGTTTTGCCTGTCGGATTCGATACTCATTCAGATATTCAATAGGAGAATGTCCAATCGCCTTTTTAAAAAGACGACAGAAATATTGTTCATTCAGATTGACTTGACTAGCAAGATCCGAAATATATATTTTGTTATAATAATTTTCGCTAATAAATGTAAGTGCTGTCTTAATGCTTTCTACACGCCTATCAAAATTCTTTTCTGTAGGCGTAAAAAGTCTATAGGCAGAGAGCGTTGCAAGAATATACATTAAGGAGGATTTAACATATAATTGACTTGTCAAATTGTCTGTCACCAATGTGCTGTCTTTCAAATAAGAATGCTCCTGCGCTTGTTCTTCAAATATTTGTTCTGCATTCTGTTTAAAAGCGTGCATAATATCAATAAATGCTTTGTGCAACATGGAAAATGCTGGATGCTGGGATGTGATACAGCGCGGAAAAAGAAGTCTTCCATTTTGAATTGGCTTTATCAGACGAATCTGCGCTTCATCACTAGAATCGAAACCTAGAATATTAGGCGAAAAGACAACAGCATCTTCCCAATAGCTTTCGGAGGTCTCAGTGATAATACTGTGCAATTCACCAGGATTGATAAAATAAAAACATTCTGATTGAATTGGAAACGATTCCATATTTACTTCTAGTCGAAATTCCCCTCCTGAAAAATACAGAATTTCTATTTCATCATGCCAATGATGTTTCACAAAAATGCCCTTTTTTATAGAGTATGTACGATAAATTGCACACGGAAACGCTTTTGTTCCATGCAAGCGAACTTCTTTTAAATCCTTTAAGGCAGAAGGCTGTTGTTTCATTGAAAAACTCCTTTTACTTTTTAATTGTAAAAAAGCTATCATACACCAGCAATAAAGTCAATAGTTAAAATTGTAACTTTACATCCATTACTATTCACAGTGTGAAAAATTTATTTTTCATACTAATCGCCCTCACTTCTAAATCATATTCCCATGAAATACACAGTTTATATACATTCTTGACCCGCAAAAAATAACTTATATTTTGTAAGTAACATAACAATTGCTAATAAACATTGTATACCATCTTTAATACTTTATGTCTTCTCATACTCTGACAAGCATCCATCTACAATACGTACAATGCGTTTCGCCGCCTTTGCCACTTTTAAATCGTGCGTGATCATAACAATTGTATTCCCCATTTGGTTTAAATTGCCAAAAAGCTTTAGCACTTCCTGTCCGCTTGTGCTATCAAGTGCTCCTGTTGGCTCGTCAGCAAGAAGAATCGCTGGCTCACTCGCTAAAGCTCTTGCAATGGATACACGCTGTTTCTGTCCACCAGAAAGCTCATTTGGCCTGTGGTCCAATCTGTGCGCAATCCCCAGAAGTTCTACAATCTCACTGCACTGTTTCTTTGCCTCTCGATGTCCCATTCCACGTATAAGCAGAGGCATAATAATATTCTGCATCACATTATAGGTCGAGATTAACTGATAATTTTGAAAAATAAAGCCAATTTCTTTATTGCGCACTTCTGTCAAGTCACTTTCTCTTGTGTCGTGTATGGCTCTACCGTTTAAATAATATTTGCCGGAATCCAGTACATCCATACAGCCAATAATATTCATTAACGTTGTTTTACCAGAGCCAGATGGTCCAAGGATTGCCACAAACTCCCCTCTTTTTACTGTAAAATTAATATCTTTCAAGACAGGAACCATGTCATCGCCAAGCCTGTAGCCTTTATTGACGTCCTTTATCTCTATTATGTTTTCCGCCACAATCCGCGCCCCCTATTCGACAATCCATATTTTCATCAATGTTTTATTTCCAGTGTTATCTCTTTGTAAAAGTATTTTTATAATATCCCCATTTGACAACCGTGAAAATGTTGTAATAGTACCAAGTTTTGTCTCCACTTCTGTGCCCACAGGAATCTGCATCTGTCCTGTCGCATCTGTTTCAATGTAAGTCATAATAATATCCTTTTGTATATCGTCTGCTTCAACAGGAAATTGTTGTACACCTGACCTACCTGTTTTATCAGCATTATTTCTATCTGGCATTTCGTTTGCTGATGGCATCATATCCATTTCTGGCATTTCTTCTATATTAGATAGTTCTTCGGTCATTGACATACTTTCCATACTGGATATTTTATTCTCTGGTGACATGTTTCTCATCTTTGATATTGTATTTGTTGTTGATACATCTTCTATATTATCTGTC
The DNA here is from genome assembly GCA_910583965.1 of uncultured Lachnospiraceae bacterium. Taxonomy (GTDB): domain Bacteria; phylum Bacillota; class Clostridia; order Lachnospirales; family Lachnospiraceae; genus COE1. Next base: position 23,638 of record CAJUAE010000004.1, on the reverse strand, counting down.
AGTTCTTTTGCTGATGTCGTCTCCCTATCCTGCATCTGGCTTCGTTTTTTTTCACCCAAACTTCGTTCTTCTCTTTTACTGATTTTTTCATCGGAATTAGAAAAATCCACTGTTTGTGCGTCGACAACAATATACTCTATTTCATTTCCCAATATGGACGTGATTTTTCCATATATATACTCTTGTCCTTCTTCCAAAATAAGCTCTTTGTTTTCATCTGCTGCGTAAGCTTGTGTCAGATAACAATACCCAATTCCGGCACCTGCTATTATAAGCAAAATCACCAAAACAATGATCAGACCTTTTCTGTTCTTACCTTTCTTCATTTTCTTTTCTCCTAACTCCATTTCATTCGCTTTAACGAGTCTCAAATCCAGATGGTTTATTCGTGATTTAATGCGACAACAGGTATGAGTGAAGATGCTTTATATGCCGGATAGAAACCAAAAATTGTACCCGTTATCACCCCAAATGCAAGTGACAACAATGCGCCTTGTGTCGATAATACTACTCTGACAGAAAAACTTTCTATCACAGGCGTTATGCCAAACGCAATGAGTACGCCAAGGATTGAACCAATAAGACTCATAAAGCATGCCTCAAGCAAAAATTCTAAAAGAATGTCTCGCTTTGAGCATCCGATCGCTTTAAGAATACCAATTTCATTTGTCCGCTCCTTCACAGAAACAAAAAGCACATTCATAATACCAATTCCTCCCACAAGAAACACTATCATTGCCATTGCAATAAGAAGAAGTTGCAATGTTTCATTGGACTTTGATGCTGCTTCCATTTTGGTTCCCGCGTCGGAAATGGTAAACTCCGCATTGGCATAATTGTCCGCAAGAACAATTTTTATATTTTCTATCACGACATCAACAAAATTAACATCATCAGCAATCACAGTAATCGTTGGATTGATATTCTGTCCTGTAATATATTTCACACCTGTGTTATAAGGAATAAAGATTGTTGTGTCTGGACTGATACCCGATGACACACTTCCCATTTCTTCAAGTACACCACTCACTACATATGGCCTTGCATCGATATAGATCACATCATCATATGCGGCATAGACACTCCCAAAAATCTCTTTCGCTATAGAGTAACCAAGTACACAATATTTTTCCTTGTTTTCATCATTGTCACTGGTTAAAAATGCTCCTGTTATCATTGAGAGATTGCTCATAGTCATATAATTATTCTTCACACCCGCAATTGTGTAGGAACCTGCAGATTCAAGTGCTCCTCCTTCCACCTCTGTTGTCGTTGTATATGATATGGTCACGTCAGAAATATCTGGGACAAACACTGCAAGTTCCTCCATATCCTCTGTAGAGAGAACAATCTTCTCTTGATTTGTTCTGCTTTTATCTCTTTCCCAATTACCAAAAAAACCATTTATTGCTGGCATTCCACCACCATTGAATATTCCGCCACCGGGCATTCCACCTCTGCCAGACATCCCTCTTTCTCCATTGCCACCAAACGCAACAGCATTAGATTCATAAGAAATATCAATTGCTCCCGCATTAAGATTTTTGAACTGTTCTGCGACTTCCATTTTTCCGCCTGTGCCGATGGCAAGCACCATCATAATTGTAGCAGAACCTACAATAATTCCGACAGAAGTAAGAATGACTTTAAACTTATTCTGAGAAAGATTGATGATGACAAGCCTTAATAATTCTGAAATCCTCATGTTTCACCTACTTTACTCTCAATTAGAACAATATCCCCTTCGGAAAGTCCTGCTATAATCTCTACATTAATACCATCTGAAAATCCTGTAGTAATTTCCTGTTTTAAAATGTTTTCATCATTATCGCGCACCTTGACATAAGATTTGGTTCCCTCTCTAATAACTGCACGATTTGACACATAACAGACTTGCTTCCTCTCTTTTGTCACAAAAGTTACATCTCCAGTCATTCCCTCATACAACCCGGATACTTCCCCCTGTATAGTCACTGTGACTGTATAGTATAGTGATCCAGAATTGTTATCATATTCTGCATCTGATACATCTGTTATCTTACCTGAAAAAATTCCATTGGGATATGCAGTAAACACAATGTTAACTGTACCTGTCTTGTCTATCGCATTGTAGTCATCTTCACTAAGAGCTACATCCATTGTCACAGTCTCTTGATTGTTGAGCACTACAAGACTGCTTCCTCCTGACAAAGTATCACCTTCCGCGAGAAGTATTTCTGTCACAACCCCGCTGTATTCAGAAAAAATACTGTTATTCTGCACAAAACTGTCAAATTCTGCAAGTTTTTTCACTGCCGTGTCATAGTGGCTCTTTGCAGAGGAAAGCTCATTGTCAAGACTTGCTGTTTGTATACGATACCATTCTGATGCTTTGTCAGCATAATAAATATCAATATCTTGTGTTTGTCCTAAATCAAGTTTTGCCTTCTCATAGTCAAGCTGGCACTGATTCATGGTGCGAACTGCTACTTGTATATCAAGAGAAAGCTGTTCAAGCTCCTCATTCATACTGTCAATTTCTTCTTCAAACTGATCTGCAAGTTTTTGCGCAGTATCCTTTGTATTCAGATAAACTGTATAATAATAGGCATTCTCAAACCGCCCTTCATAATTCTCTGAAACCGCCCCCTGTGCCTCATGTAAAAGCGCTAATACCTCATCATATTCATCCTGAAGTTCTGCAAGTTCTAACAACTTTTCATTGTAAGTATTCTGTTTGTCATCCACTGCTTTTACTGCATCATCCACTGCATCTTGATATACCTTTAACGCATTTGTATAAATCACGTTTGCATACTTGCCGTTTGTAACATAAGTGTCATATCCCTGCTGTGCTTGTATTCTTGATTCTTCCTGTTCAACTTGCAATGTCTCATAATCCGCCTTTGTATCATCAATATCTTCAGAAAGTGCCTCTCGAATCTCATCCACACTTTCTGTCGTTAGTGTATAGAGCAAATCCCCTTCTTTTATTTCCTGTCCAACTGCAATTTTTACATCTGCTACTTCCAATGATTGGCTCTGTGACGCTGGACTGTCCATATAAAGTGAACCAAAAGACATCATTCCAGTGTTGCTATTTCTTGTACCACCAAATTCTCCAGACATAGCGCCAACTATTGTCTGACTATTTGATGTGGAACTACCATCCACAAGTGCACTGATATCCAAATCAAAACGTTGTTCTAGTGTACCGATCTCCACAGTTGTTTCCTCTGTGATTCCAACTGTAAGGTCGCCATATTCAACTCTAGTTTCTCTGTATACAATATCTTCCTCATTTTGACTAGGATTTACAGAGCGCAAAGAAACAGTCAAGATTCCTATCACTATCACCACTCCAATACCAACCAGTAATTTCGTCTTACTTTTCATCTGCGCCTCCTTCACGTACTTGTGTTCTGATATAGTATTTGTCACCTGTGTTAATCCCATCTTTGACTTCTATGTATGCACCATTATTAAATCCAATTGTTACAGGTGCAAGCACATACGCATTCCCAGATTTTATATACAACTGACTTTTGCCGTTTTCTTCTACAATTGCCTTCCGCAAAACATAACTGACATTCTCCACTTCTTCTGTAATAAATGTTACATCTGCTGTCATACCACTATAAAGCAAAGAAGTATCCCCAAGTATAGAGACCACTACTGGATAACTAATAGTAGCCGAGTTTCTGCTTGTGGCCGTCGTTGTTATTGACTGAATCACACCGCGATAGACTTCTCCTTCATATGCAGAAAAACTTAATTCCACCATATCACCCACTTTCATTGTCACTACATCTTCCTGAGATACATCTACAGAAACAGTCATCTCCTCCGCTTTTGCAAATGCAATCAATGTGCCAGTATTTTTCAGATAATCCCCAACTTTATATCCTATTTCTGTAACGATACCACTCCCTTCAACACAGACAATTCCATCTCCCACAAATTCATTAAAGGCATCTAACTTTTTTGTGGCCTCCTCAAGTTCCCGCTGTGCCTTAGAAAGCACGTTCTCATAGCTGGTCAGACTGCTCTGATATTTTACATCTGCAATTTCGCCGTTGATTGTCGATGCGCTTAAGTCTTGTTGTGCTGCCAGTAGCTCCTTTTCTAACAGTTGCTGGTTGTATGCAATTTCCATTTCTATTTCATATACTTCATCAATTTTATCCTGAATCTCCTGATTTGACGCATCAAACTTACTAAAAAACTGTTCATAAGCTGTCTTGGCTGACTGAAATGTCTGCGCTGCATCCACCTTGTTTGTTACATAATCCTCACTTGCATTTTTAACACTCTCAAATGCATCTTCATACGCCTCTATAATATCGGATTTTTCTTCGCGGTACTCGTCTTCTGTCAGCGCACACTGTAATTCATAAATATCCTTTAATAGTTGTTGTATCTCAAGATTTTTTGCTGCCATATCATTAGAAAGCCGCGCGATAGTTGTATCGTAGGAGGTTTGTGCCAGCGAGGTATCCAGTAATGTTTCATTACGTGAAAGTTCAGCCTCCAACACCCCAATCTCATAGGCTGTCTGTGCCGATGCAAGTGCAATTTGCGCCTCTGTTTTCTCATAAGTAAGTGCTTTTCGCACAGAATTAATGCTATTCTGTGTAAATTGATATACCTTATCCCCTTCCTGAACACGCTGCCCGACTGCCACATAGACTTCCTCCACTTTTAGATAATTTTCGTTATCCTCCTCATCTTCCTCGTCATTGTCACTATCTGTGGATACATCAAGATCATAAATCTGAGAAGTAATTCCAAATTGCACTGTTCCGCTTTCCGTCACACCACTTTTTAGCGTTCCCTGCTGGACAATCTGTTCGCTATATTCCCACTGCTGTATATTTTGCACAGGTTTAATAAAAATTGTGTAGCATGCAGCCGCAATGATGACTACAATCATAATACACAGCAATGCCAGACTCTTTTTAGTTCTGTGTGTCATCTGTTTTTTTGTTTGCGCTTCCTGACTGCCCATTTTCATCCTCCTTTTTATCAAATATGGTATTTTCAAGGTCTTTGGACGCATCTTTGAATGATGCCGTTTCGGGTGCATCTTTTCCAAATATCACGCTCGCTGTCAAATTGGCGTCAAGTCCGCTTACATCTCCCTGCAAATTTACTGTCACAGTATAGCTGACTGTGGTTCTGCTGTTTGATGAAGCAATTGGATTGATTGTTTCGATCACACCGTTGTAAGTCCCAACATCAGAGATAACAACAGATGCTGTCTGACCAACATACAACTTTGCAATGTCATCTTGACTTACGGATACAGACACTGAAATCTGTTCGGGATTATTGTAGGCAAATATCATGCTACCGCCTGCGAGCACCTGTCCTTGCTCTGCCATTAACATCAAAACAGTTCCACTTTCTTCTGTATGCAGATAACCGTCCCCGACAAGCGCTTCAAACAGGGCAAGATTGCTATCCGCCTCATTTTGGGCATCTTGCAGCCTATCAAGACTATCTTTTAAACTTGCAAGCTGCGTATCATAGTCATTCTGCGCCGTTTCTCCCTTCGCCACTGACGTCTGATAAACAGTCTTTGCATCTAAACTTTGCTTTTGATAAGCCACCTCCATATCTATAAAATCTTCCCTTGCTGTTTCCAGCTTGTTCAAAAGCTTTTGAAGTGTCAATTCCGCAGATGCTATCTCATTTTCGTATTCTTTACATGCAGTCGTATATTTTTCCTCTGCATCTTCTACTTTTTGCTCCAAAAGATTGATTGTCTTTATAATCCATTTTCTTTCATTCTGAGAATCCTGATTCGCTTGTCTTCCCACACTGCTAAAATCTGCATACTCTATATTGTCATTGGGAGTAGATGTCCCTTTGTCTCCATCTTCTCCTCCCGCTGAACCACTTAACGTTATCGCTCCTGCTGTTCCTACATTTTCTGATGAGCCACTATTCAGCTCATCATCTGTCACTTCCCAGTATTCTTTTCTGTTCGCATACAGTTCCTTTGCCTCCTCATACGCTTTCTTCAAGTTGACAATATCATAGTCATCATAAAAGGTATTATTCTGCACACGCTCAAGATACTCTTGATACTCCTGCTGCGCTTGCTCATAAGTTTTTGCAGACTGCGCATAGTCTGCATCTAACTGTGCGACAGTGTTATCATAGACTTGTTTGGCAAACTGTGCCTCAAGCATTGCCATGTCATAAGTATACTTTGCTTGTAACCTGCTCTCCCCATCTGTTATTTGTGCATTTCTGTAAGTTAATTGTGCGCTCAATGCCGCAGACTTTAATTCTTCCCTTGCATCTACAATACTTTCGTCTGTAAATTTTATGTATTTATCGCCTGCTTCAACGCTGTCACCATTTTTCAAATAGACTTCTTCCACATACAAGTTTGTGTTTTCCAAAAAATCAATTGCAAAAGTAACTGCTTTCACACCCACTGAAGTTGTTCCCGTTGCCATGACTACACTTGATTCTCTATTAAAATTTGTGTTTCTATTCTGGGTATAATCCAATTCATCCATATCATTTTTTAAAGAAGTCTGTCTTGTTTTCATATAACTGCCTAAACTTACTGTTGCAATTGCAATAACAATCGCTGTCACCACTACAATTCCTAGTCTATTTTTCCACTTTCGTTTTTTCACCAAGACTTCCATCTCTTGCAATGTTTTTTCTTTCTGCTCCATAAAAATCTCCATTCTTACCAAAATCTGCGAATTTAATGTGAACTCTGTTCACAATGCGTAAGCACAATATTTGCAAAACGAACAAATTCGTTTGTGAAAAATTTATTTTTCATACTATTCCTCCTAGCCCCTCTGATCTATCCTAATATTAGTGCAAAACAAAAGTACTTTTCTCACGTCTCTTAATCAATATACTGTGATTTCTTAAAATGTACTTAAAATAATTTGTGTCTTTTATTTGAACAAATTGAGACTCACACATCTAACCTGAATAACTTTAACTATCTATTTCCTTTTCATTTCTATGCGCAGTCGAATAGAGAAATTTCTTTCTCCTACTCACGCGCCGCTTTTGCTGTCTAGTTTCTCTCTGCGTTGGTGTACACAAAAAAAGAGCCTCTACTTATTGTAAATGCTCTTTTTACAAATTCAAAAAATAACCTTAAAGCGAATCGTTTTCTCTGCTGTGCGTTCTACCTTAATCTTTCCGCTATGTGTTTCCGCGATTGCTTGTGCCATTGCTAATCCAATCCCCGTTCCTCCAGTATTGGTGGAACGGGATTCATCCACGCGATAAAAACGGTCAAACAGTCTATCTAGATCTACATTATCTGGCAAATTACATGTATTTGATACTTCTATCCAAATCTTGCGTCGTCTTCGATAAATATCCAGACAAATCTCTCCATCTTCATCAGAATATTTGACTGCGTTGTCAAGCAAAATAGAAATCATCTGTTGTATAGAATTACGATCCCCATACAATGTTATCTGTTCTTCTATATTTTGATAATAATTTTTTCCTTCCGCCTTTGCGCGCACAGCAAACGGCTCGGCGGTCTCCCACGCAGCATCACTCAAAGAGAAAGTACTTTTTTCTGGAAATGGAATTTCTTCATCTAGTCTTGACAAGGCCACAAGCTCACCCACAAGACGCGTCAGGCGCACTGTCTGTTTCTGAATATTAGAAATCCATTCATCTCCTTCGTATTCCATCGCTGCAATATCAGCGCTGGTAGCAATAGAAGTAATCGGCGTCTTTAGTTCATGTCCCGCATCTGTAATAAAACGTTTCTGTCGCTCCATATTTTTCACATAAGGTCTAATCGCATACCGTGAAAAAAACACGACAAGGATCAAAACAACTAGCAAACTTGAAAATCCTATTACCAATGAAATAATCAACAAAGATTTCATAAACTGTAAAGCAGAAGTCACATTCAAAAACAACACAATGCTCCCTGTATCATCTATCTTTACCTGATAACGATAATCTCCATAATACCCTTTTTCCTTGCCTTTTTGAAGAACTGCCGCTGTATATGCTTTGGCTGTTTCCTCGTCGATGGAATAAATATAATCTCTTGAAATAACTTCAATCTCCTCTGACATATCACAATACACAGCAAAAAAGCGTGTGGTAAAGCGTGCTTCTGGTCCGCCTCCAGGCATTTCTGAAATTGGTGGAAAATCTAGCTCCAAATGTGCTGAAGTTCTCCGATCATGTTCCTTGGGTTTCTCTTTTTGCATGATGTTTTTCTGTTTTCTGTGTTTATATGCTCGCTGTTCATACTCTAAAAGACTTGCCACCAAACCATCTTGTGTTGAGGTTGTCCTGTAATAATTGACTATGTTGATACCTACCACCAACACAAACATTACTGTAGCAAATGCAGCTATCGCTGCCATAATAAACCGTCGCTGCATCTTTTTTAGCATACCAACCCTCCAGTTATTTTTTCATTCTGTTCTATCCTTCAAGCGAATATCCAGCGCCACGCACAGTTCGTATCTCTACGCTACTTCCAATCTGTCGGAGTTTTTTGCGCACAAAACCAATATAAGTCCACACAACATTCATATCTGCCTCTGAATCCTGTCCCCAGATTTTATCCATTAAATGATTCGCAGAAAAAACAAAATGCGGGTGCTGCAAAAATAACTCTGTCAACTGAAATTCCTTATTGTTCAAGCGCACTATCTGTCCCCTACAGGAAAGTTCATATCGATTACAGTCCAACTGCACATCTCCAAAAGATAATACAAGGTCAGTATATCCCATATTTCTGCGCGAAAGTGCTTTAACACGGGCAATAAACTCCTTGGTCGCAAACGGTTTTGGAAGATAATCATCCGCTCCTGCCTCAAGTCCTACCACGCGATCCTCCACCTCCGCCTTAGCTGTCAACATCAGCACAGGGACAGATGATCGGCACTTTCTGATATGGCGCAACACTTCTAGACCATTGACTTTTGGCATCATAATATCCAATACAACAACATCATATTCTACGCATTGAAAACAATCTAAAGCATCTGCCCCATCATGTACAATATCCACTGTAAACTTATTTTTTTCCAGCAAAAATTTTAATCCTTTTGCAAGTTCAACTTCATCCTCTGCAATCAAAATCCGCACAATAATAACCTCCTACTTTTTATTCAGAATATGCCTTTATGTTGAAATGTACTTAAAAAATATTCTGTTTTTTATTTTATCTTTGGCACTTCTAGTTCCTTCTGTTCTATTGAATTAGACAGATACCGAAATGTCCCGTCTGCAAATGGTTGTACTACAATCTTATTTCTAAATGCATAATCTGAATTGTAATCTGCCCATACGCCATCGATATAAAGCGTAATTGTGCCATCAGAATTTTCTGTATATGCAACAACTTCTCCAAAAGGTGGGTATGGACTTGCTAATATCATTTCATATGCATAACTATTGCTACTACTGTCATATTCACACTTTTTTCGCAATTGTTCTATTGATACTGGAAAGTATGTTGTCATTATCTTCTCATAGATAGTTGCCGGTATTCTCCAATTTTCCACCTTTAAATTTTCTCCGCTATAAATTCGATAAATATCTTCAAACATACAAGGCATTAGAATATCTTCTACGTTATTGCTATCCCAATTTGTTACAAGAACATTGTAATTTACATAGCTTAACCCATATACATATTTTGCTGTTAACTCCCTACATTTTGTAGAAAGTGGTTTTATTCTCCAATATTGGCGCAAACTAGAATGCACTATCAAATTTTTATGTGCATAGATAAAATATCCCTTTTCTGTTAGCTTAATCTCTGCAATATCACTGACTAAGGTATTTTTTATCTCAGGTATTCCTCCCTCCTGCCAGCCAATTTCCACATAATATGTCTGTAATTTATTGTCTCTATATATAAATGTCGTCACTCCAATAAGCCCATCTTGATTTACATTATATATCGTCACCATAGCATCGCGTTTTTGCAAATATGCCATGTAAAAATCCTCAACTTTCTCATAATTTTCCATATTGGTATCTTCCGTGACACTGACACAACCTTCCTTTCCAAGAAGTGTTACAACTTCTTGACATTGTTCTTTTGTAAACTCTTTAATATTAGAACTGTAAGAGGATTCCCCTATCAGCTCTATATTTTGATATACTTCCTTCACTTGCTCTGCTGCTGCCAATGCAATTTTTTTTAATTCAATTTTTTCTGCCTCGTTTATCAAACAATTCTCTGCTCGCGGAAGAAAATATAAAGAAGATTCTGTCTCGCTTTCTTTGACAGTATTATCACTAAATTGTTCTACAGAAGGCTCCGAAATCTCTTTCCACTCTTTCTCTGTGAAACGTTTAGAATGCCACCATATATCATAATTTTCTTCCTCAGAAAGTATCTGATTGGATATATATTGAAAACGATGGTCACTTAATGGGCGAATTACAATTTTATGCGAAAAAGATTTTGATGTATTTTCATTTGGATATACCGCATTGATAATTAATGTGATTGTTCCATCCTCATTTTCTATATAATTTACTACTTCTGGATATGGAATCTCAGAATATTCAGCTTCATAAAATCCTCGTGGTCTGTATTCATAACTTGCTTTCTCTGATTGATAAATTGTTTTAGAACGAAGCAGTTCTTTCTCCACATTAAAATATGTCATAATAACATTTTCAAATATTTCTTCTGGAATCTCATAAATTGTTTCAACTCCTAGATTTTCATTTGCCACATAAGGAACAGGCTGTCTATATAAAATTGGGTAAAATTTATCAAAAATATCATAAAAATTTAAATCTGCAAAGTCTTCCTCATTCCAATTTGTAAGAAAAATATTGTTCTGACTATAGCCAACTGGAAAAATAAACTTCCTGTTTAATTCTCTACATTTTTCGTCTAACGGCAAAATTCGCAATGCGATATGCTCTGATGTATCGCTTAATGTCAACACAAAGTTTTCGTCTAAAAAATGGTTTCCCTCAAAAATTATATATCCTTCCTCTGTGTATTGCCACACTTTCGCTGGATAATTTACTGTACTTTTATTTTGGATACGACCGTTTTTATCATATTGATAATATCCTCTGTTAATATTTACATTACCATCCTTTGTTTTCAAATCGAATGTTAGAAAGCCCAAATCCATAATCACTATAATGGTAAGTCTATCATTTTTCTTTTCTTCTATCGATTTACAAAATTTCACTGCCTGTTCTGACCCTGCCATGTCAACCTGATTTTCATTGTCAACAGCCACATAGCCATTCTCTCCAAGTCTTACAATAATGCGCTTTTTTGTTTCTAAGCTGCCCAGCGTATTTGTTCTTACAGCTTCCTTATAAATGTCACAATAAATTGCTGCAATATTCTCTGCATCAATAGAATCATCTTTCTCTAAAAAACAAATTTCATTATCCGCTATTATTTCATTGGTATTTGATACAGCAAAATTTTTATTATTTGTCGCTGTTACTCGAATATCTAATACCTTTGGTAATTTATCATTAGTACTACAACCAGTAACTATAAACACAATGCTATAAACGATTCCAACTAGCAGTAACCTTCTATTTCTTTTTATTAAATGCATTTTAAAAAATCTGTCTATCGTTTCCCATAACATAGCTGCTTCCTTCTCTCTTTTCTCTCTTAGAAACTGTAAAAAAATACTTGTCTCTTTCTCCAATTTCAAATTGCATTTGGTCAAAAACCTTATCGTAACACACTGCTTTGTATTCCTTTATCGCCTACGTTTTTACTCTCGAAAAAATACTTTTTGTAATTGGTATCAAAGGGGGCAAAATACCTTTTGACCCCAACATCATAATATTGGCTTAAATCTTACATATGTAAGATTTAAGCCAATATTATACCAATATGATTTCAAAGTCAAGTATATTACACCTATACCTTCCTAAATTTATAGATTTATCTTTGTCAGAGAAAACTTTCCACTTCTCTTGGGACATCTGTGCGCAATCAAGCAAGGAAGTAAACTTTTTTACTCGCACGCCGGACACGGACAGCTTTCGTCGCATAGTTCCTTTTCGTGTGCGTATGCAATTGGGTACTTCCCTACTCGCACACCGAGCACCCGTCAGCGAACCGATAAATCGGTTTGCTGACAAATTTCACTTGGGTGCTCGTGTACATAAATAATAATATTGTTTCTGCGACACAACCGCTTTTAGTTTAAGTTGTTCGGTGCTCGTGTACATAAATAATAATATTGTAAGGACAAGTAAGATTGTAAAGTTATTTTTAGCAGTTGCTAGTCATATCATACCGAAATCCGACAAATCCTGCCTTGCCGCCCGTCTCCTTTGTGGCATATACAAACAATCCAAATCGGCAACCTACAAAATGGTCTAACCCAAAATGCAATTTCTGCACAATGCCAATCTGCTTCCATACACCGCTGCCACTCTTACTATCGCAATCGTATTCTTCATCATAATAAAAAAACTTCGCCTCGTCCTTCATCTGCGCAAAATTCACTTCAATTCGCAATCGCACTGTATTTTGTCTTATTCGTACTACTTCCCATTCTGTTTCTTCTATGGTCTCCTCTTGTGTCATCTGCACAGTGTCATTTACGGCTATCTTACTTTTCATTATAACATAAAATCCATCCTCTCTTTGTGTCACCGCAACCATGCCATAACATCCTTGCAATGCACAGAGTCCTGCATAATCTCCTATTTTCAAAGTGGAGGCTTCCACAGTCACCTCTCCCGCACAACACGGAAAAATCATACGCTGTGTTAATATATTTGTCGCATACAACAAACTTTGACATACTTTTCCTGTTTCAATCCAGAGAATCCCCTGTTCTGTATTCTGCTTGACTAGGCGCAGATCTGGCTCGTGATTAAATTGCCACACACTTTTCAGACCATAACAACCATATCGCTCATACTCCTTTTCTTCTGAAAGCCCTGACACTTTTCTAAAATCGTCACTCTGTACAAGCGGTTCATACTCATAATCCACACTCTCGTATGACAACGGCGCTTCAAACTGTTGTGGAATCTGCTTATTCTCCCCAAACACAGGATACCCTGCCTCCCATCTAACAGGTACTAACACAGGGATTCTGCCAACTGCACCATGGTCCTGAAACAACATCGCATACCACTTTCCATCAGGCGTGTCAACAATTCCTCCCTGCGCTACACCTTGACCACAATATCCTCTATCATCGACCAAAACATCTCCACCTGTAAACACACCATCAATAGAATCAGCCACAAAACAAGCCTCTGTACGCATCCACCTATCTCGTAATGAGTGAATTAAAAACAAATAATATTTTCCATTTATTTTGTAAAAGTGTGTTCCCTCATAACCAAGCCCTGGATGTCCTGCATCACTAACCGCCAAACGATGCAAGCCACCCATAAGAGGAGCTGTCAGTTCCGCATTGAGCTGTGTGATATAAATATTCTTGTTTCCATATGCAATATACACATTATCCTCGTCAAACAAAAGAGAACAGTCATGGTAAAAACCTTCAATATATTGCTTTTTCCATGGTCCCACAATTGATTCTGATGTATACAAATAAGTCTTTCCTGTGTCATTTGCGACGAAACAAACATAAAATATATTCTTATAAAACCGTAGAGAAGCCGCCCACATACCCTTGCCATAAATATTTTGTGTTCCTTCCAACTGTTGCATCGGTGTGCTGTCTAAACGGTCATACACAAACGCTGCATGTTCCCAATTTACCAAATCATATGAGCGCAATATCTCTCCACCCGGCATAAAATGCATAGTTGTCGAAACCATATAATATATATCGCCAACCCGTATCACATCAGGATCAGGATAATCCAATCTTGTAATCGGATTTATTACACGGTCGCCAAACACTATCCTTTGCTCTTTTGAGAACTTCACACCCTTCTTATCAAAACGCTTATCCATCATTTTTTTCCTCTATCTACACAAAACTATCAATCCTTAACGCTACCTCATTTGACGACAAGACTCTCAACGCACTATACCAAAACCAAGTATTGTAAATTCTTTGTCCTCATCTCCCTGCTGCATTCTAACTTCAACATGCCATGTCCTGCGCTCTCTATTCTGGAAGCAAATTAATGGATTGCAGTGTGTCCAACCATTAACCTTAGGATCTACAAAAAGCACTTCTTGTCCGTCCACAAACACTTGTGCACATCCTGCGTCCGGCGCACCCGAATCTTTGTTTATCATTACAAGGCTAGTGCAACAAACTTCCATAACAAATGGCTTTGCACCTTTTATATGCTTCCAGTTATATGGAAACTCTTTGGTTTGCGTTAAGTTTCTATCCATTTCGACACCCTGTAATTCTTCGTCTGTCTCCGAAAAATCTCCAGTCGATAAAATCTTTACCGAATCTACTTTACTGTTTCGGTCATACAACCAGACCTGCTCAAATGTATCACCAATTACTGCCGGAACCGTCGACAAATTTAGTATGTCTTCTTCCATTGGACTTTTGTCTATCTTTTGTAATAAAGAAAGCAAACCATCTGACATAATCTGATGTCCAATATTTGTTGGATGAAAACAATCATAAAAGAACTGATTCTTTGTCACCACTCTACCTGCACCTGCTTTTTTGTAAAACTGATCCACCACGCAATCTCGCGTGCTGACCATTGGCAAATGATAACGCTCACCTATCACACAAAGCCGCTCCTGTAAATTCCAATCATTAGCAAACACTGCAAACAGCAATATCACAGCAGGTTTATTCTCCGCTGCTAGAATCTTTCTAACGAGCGATTCATAACAAACACCCTTTGTTTCGTCTCCCTCGTCATTCACTGCAAACTCTACAACCACAATATCTGGTGTCACTGCTCCATTTCTACACACATCACGCTCATAGCGTATCATACCAAGCTCAGAAGGGGTTCCACCTACACCTGCCTTTATATAGTGAATATTCTCGTCCACCCCTTTTCCAGCAAGGCGGCAAAATCCTTCAAACGTCCGCCATGCATAACACTTTGTATTGATTGGAACCGCACCAGCACCCTGCGTAATCGAGCCACCAATAAAGGCAATTGTGATATCTTCACCTTGCTTTGCCCGATCAATGGCAGATTTTAGTCGTGCATTATTTCCAAGCTGCATCACAGATTTTTGCAGCATTTCCTGATACTCGCTACATGCAAAATCAACTGTTTCCTCCAATTCTGGCTCTGGTGCTGAAAAACCATCATTTAGATACAACTGAACTGTTGCCAGAGCCTGTGCTGCGCCACTGTCTTTTTGTGGCTCGTCAAATACAAAACGAATCTGACCCGGAATATTGTCATCCTCTGACCAGTCATAAGCTGACAAATCCAGTATATACTCCATGCCATCTGTTGGAACTTCCATGCGAAGCGTCGTCCCCGATTGATATGGATCGGATTTCCCGTACATCTGAAATGCAAATTCCACTTTCTTGTTCACACCATCCATCTCCACACTAACACCAATACTGTGCACCAGTCTGCGGAATCCTTTTGTTGTCGTAAGCATTTTAAGCATTGTCTCGTCAGTAATGTTTCCTACAATCCGCGCGCTTGATATCATGCGTTCATCATTTAAATAAATAAATTGAATCCCTGTTCCATTTGGTTGTATGGAGCCAGAAATCTGCTTATTTCTCATAATATAAAATCCCTGGCGTTTCTTTTTGGGATCTTTTGGTGCTTTTGGTCCTGTCATAATTCCTATCTCCTTTTTGTGTTTAAAAATTTATTGATACTTTTATTGCCCCAATTTCTGCCCTGAAGATGTGCTAATCCGCCAACTTTCGACTGGTCCTAGATAGGACTCTGGCAATTTGGTGTTGTTGGAATACAATACAATACGTTCCAAAATAATTCCCGGGTCTGCCGCATAGAAATACAACTGATTCTCTCCTTTTTTCACCGAAACAACGGATTCAATAACACGCATATTGTCAAGCACGCCACGATTCCATTCCTCACAAGTACAATCCGCGTGAAAAGAGTTTGACACAGTGTTAAGGATTTTCTTATGATCTTCATTTACAGCGTAAGCAAGGCACATACGCGCCCCTTTTTCTACAGGATTTCTGGGCAACAGATAAAACTGTATCCTATAATCTCCCGCATTTTCTGCTGCAAACGTATAGCGCAAATAAGGTGCGTCCGCCACATCAATCCATGATTTCGTGATAGGAAAAGCCTTTACAGCAGAACCCATTCTGCCAAGATGTGCAATGACAGAAAACCCCTCATTTTCTATGTTCTTTTTCTCGGTAAAACCGTCTGCGTTCATAGCAATATAACCCTGTTTCTCAATATAAGTACCTGCTGGGTAAGTAATTTCATCTGCTGCTTCTGCTAGAAGTTTTAGTTTTCCAACTGTTTTTTCACCATTGACAAAAGTGACAATAATCTCGACTTGCGCACATTCCCTGCCTTCTAATTTGGTTCTGTCACAAGTTATCACAATGCTATCTTTTCCTTTTGTTAGGCTTTCGACAGTTCCCTCAGTTTTGTCAAAACATACCCATGGTTTATCACACTGCACTTGGTATGAAAAATCCACATCTCCACGGCTGCCAAGCTCGATAATCACATCTTTTGTATCTGGTCTAGTAAAATCATCATTACAAGGATAAACACTATCCTGCCAGTGCGTACCTAGATGATACGCTTCTCCACCGCGAAAGCCGACAATTATCTTCGCTATTGGAAGTGGTATTACTTCCTGCACTGTCGGATACATCCAGTTGTTAGCATCCCAACTCCGAAAACCTGTATGTGCAGAATCCATCATATGATTCCACTTGCCATTCGCCAACGCGTGGTATTCCTGCACATACTGATGGTCTTTCATCACACGCCATTTCACATGTGCAGCATAAGTATTCGCCCCCATACTACCTTGTTTGGCATAAAAGGCATTCCACCCCGCTTCAATATGCATTAATATCAAATTAAGAGACGCCATCGCTGGATAATAAATCATACTGCCATATGCATTCATACACTCCTCTGGCATATGCTCCTTTAACCGCTCTGCTATCTCTGTCAACCTGTGCACTTCATTCCAGACACGTTCCCCCTCACGAAAATGGCAAGGATGATAAATATCTGGCGCCATTGCCTCAGGATGTCTTGCCGCATTCCATTTTGTATAGCCATCCAATAACACAAACAAATCTTGTTTATCATTCTTGTCAAGGCGATTTCCAAACTGTTGTTCAATCCATGTTTTTACATACTCCTCGGTCTTATTCTTCTGGCTGTAAGTCTCATAATCATATGCCAAATCCATAAAATAACACAGTGGATATTCTGCCCCTTTCAAATCACCCACATTGACAATCCAAAGTTCACGAACCCCATATTCATAAGCCTGTGTCATCTGTTCCCATGTCTTAGTCAAACGCGCCGTATTCTGCCACTCATAGCTGATTGGACCACCATGATAATCAAAATGATAATACATGCCATATCCACCCGGATGTTTTCTATCTGCCTCATCTGGAAGTCCTCTAGTATTGCCAAAATTATCTTCACAAAGCAACAAAATCACATCATCAAGCTCTGTCCACCCCTTCAAACCTGCACAGGTTGCATCTCCATAATAATAGTCCTCCACCTCTTTATAGATAGCGAGCATACGTGGAATGTCCTTTAAATCTTTATCCATATATTTGCGCAAAAGTGTGTGCTGCGCCACAATGGCATCTTTGATAACTTGCACATTGTCTGCAAGCTTCGCATCCTCTGGAAGAAGCATAGAATCACTCTCCCCGCGCATTCCGATTGTTATCACATTCTCAAATGGCTTGTTGCGCAAAATACCATCTTTCCAAAATTCTGTAATTGCCTCTTTGTTTGACACAAAACTCCATGTGTTGTCTGTGCCATACTGCTGATAAATCCGTTGCCATTCTGCACCCGCGCGACACAGCGGTTCATGATGCGATGTCCCCATAACAATACCATAGATGTCCGCAAGCTCTGCACTTGCAAGTCCCGGTCCCTCCTCCGAAAATACAGAATCCCACATTGCAGGCCACATATAATTCCCTTTGAGGCGCAACAACAGAATAAAAATTTCCTCATACGCCTTTGCATTGACACCACCAAATGTCTCCACACACCAGTTTCCAAAAGCAGGCCACTCGTCATTGATAAAAAAACCACGATATTTCACAGAGGGTTCTTTGGAAACGAAATCACTTTCAATCGACAAAATCACTGTATCCTTTTTCTGTGGAACAACATCTCCCCAGTAAATCAATGGTGATACACCACACAGCTTTGACAAGCAAAACATACCGTAGATTGTCCCTCGCTTGTCGCTCCCCGCGATAACCAGCGCTTCTTTCACAGACGCTGTATTTCCGAAAGGCATATGTATAACCTGTATCTGGTAAACTTCACGTTTTCCTTGAATCTGTGCACTGCTCCATTTCCCTGCTGTCTCCAATGCTTGCAAAAATGGGCTTCTTCCAAGTGTTGCAAATATGACAACCCTGTCACTTTTGCATTGCTGTGGTGTTGTCAAAATTTCAGGTTCCACGCTTGTCACCAATCCAATATCACACGCCACACGCACACCAATTCGCTTTACACCTTCGTATGCCTCCTTTTCAATATAAAGCTGTACCAAAGTATTGTTCTCAAATATGGTAAATGTGTTCATTTAATTTTATCTCACTTTCTGCTATCTCTAAAAGATTTCCACATCAAACATCCTTTTGCTATTCCTATTTTTCAAACCACCAACTTTTTATCTCATAGTCTTCTCCTTCAAATATCAAATATAAATCATGAATCCCTTGAACTGTTGTCAAAAGTTGTGTCTCACGCTTATCAAACACACATTCTTTCAAGTTATTGACAACAAGTTTTGCCAAGAGTTCTCCCTCACAACAATCAATACGCACTTGTATCGCGCTGTCTGTCATGCCATCTTTCACACACCGCAGCATAACTGCAAACATTGTCGGCGATTCCTCTGCAAAATCTACACCTGCTATCTTAATAAAATCACCATTGTCAATATTTGTCAGTACCATAGTATCATTGTCATAAGCATCACCTTTATCCTCTATGGTATCTACGCCTGCCATCACAGCAAAATTGACTGCCAAGTTTTGCTGATAAGCATCCACATACCGAATCTGTTTCCTACCATTTAAAGTCTGTTTAATCTCTCCTATCATGCCGTTGTCTTGCATCTCAAATGTGTCAATGTGTGTACAGCGGTATCCCTTCTCCACACCCATTGCCTTCTCCAAAATCCTTGTATGATAAGCGATATACCACTGATTATGAAATTTAAAAACACAATGATGATTATTGCTTTCCAGTCCAAAAGAACTAATCGGATTTTTTAAAATTGTCTCTTGATATACAAATGGCCCCATTGGCGCGTCGCTGACCAGACAGGCAATTTCTCCATTATGAAAACCATACTGTTGCGTTCCTGTCGCATCAACCTGCCAATTTGTGCAATAAGTATAGTAATACTTTCCACCTGCCTTGTGAATTCCAGAATCCTCAAATAAATATGGCACTTCAATTGTTTGTGGTTCCCCGATAATACTAATCATGTCCGCACCAAGCGCTACCACTCTCGCCGTTCCCGGTGCAGTCGCCTTCCCCTCTGGCACACCACCACCAAAATACAAATAAGCACTACCATCATCATCCATCAGCACTGCTGGATCAAACAACCACAATACATCGGCACAATTGGGTGTCTTTTTTGTGATCAGTCCCTTTCCCAACGGATCGCGAAATGGTCCCGTAGGACTGTCTGCCTGCAAAACGCCAATGCCACCACCTCCATCTGCAAAGTATAAAAAGAATTGATCTTTTCCATCAATTTCTTTCCACGCTGCGGCAGGCGCCCATGAATTTTTTGCCCATTTTGCAATTCCTGTGTGTGAAGCCGCATTGACAGAACCATGGTCAGTAAAGTTAACCATATCCTCTGTCGAGATTATATTAATTCGGTGAATTTTACTGTATGTATTTTCCTTGACACTCCCGTCTGTATTGTACTCAAATGCATCAGCAGTCATATAAATATACACTCTGTCCTTGTAAACCATCGCATACGGATCAGCGCCAAACCGCTGTGTTATGAGTGGATTGGCATCATTCATACCTTTGTAACCTATTGTTATTTTTTCTGTATTCATATTCTTATTTCCTTCCTGTGACTTCTCTAACTTCTTGAAATCTTCATACAATCGTATTGTTAAAACTTCTTAAAAGATGCCATTGCCAGAAACTGCGCGCTCATAATCATAACCGCGGTCAGACTGCACATCACACTTCCACACTTCAAAATAAACAACTGCGTTTTGTTTCAGTAACAACGTAATTTCCACTTCTGAACCTACACTTTTCAACCGCTGTGTCTGTACAAAAGGTTGTGCTGCCTGCTGCAAAAGCTTTTTCTGTTCCTCTGATAGATTTGCAGGCTCACCTAGATCATGCCACATCTTTAAAGGATTACAAGTCTCCTCATCCACTGTTTTTGTCAAAAGACTATACACTCCTGCTTCCACCGCTAGGGAAAGCACTATGTGTTTTTCCTCTGTGTTTAATCTTGCAGGATTCCAGCCCACGCCTAGGTAACTCCCATTTGGCTTTCTCAAAACCACCAAATTCTCATTTCTATAAACACATGTTGCGTTATTTTCCTGCAACTTTTTGTAAAATGCAAAGGTCCAGAACGTTGGCTTGGGAATACAACCGTCCGCCACTAACCCAAATCCACCATGAAATGGCGTGAATGGCACACCTTGTTCTTCAAACACATCGCCAAAAGTCCAATAAGAATATGATGTATTCCCATCGCCCAACCGCGACAACTGATGTGCGATAAACGCCGCATTTAGATTTGTATCATGGATTACACTCTTGGGAGTATACGAAGTATTGAACTCCGTAATATGAATTGGGATATTCCTAAACGCCGCAAAAGAGTCAACAATATCGCGCGATGTTTTCAAATTTTCAAAGCCATTATCTGGATTTATTAGCTTCACATAATCATAATGCCCCACACTCTCAGGCTGCTCAATCGTGTAGTGATGTCGGGTTACAAAATCCACTGCAATCTTATTTTCCTTACAGTATTCCATAAAAGCACGAATCCACACCTCGTCTGTACCACCGCAAACCGCAGGACCTCCCACGCAAAATCTACTATCCACTGCCTTAACTGCGTCAAATGTTCTATGAAAAAGCCGAAAGTATTCCTGCATATCTGCATTCTCCCAAAATCCGCACAGATTTGGCTCATTCCATACCTCGATTGGCCATGTCACAACTTCCTCCGCACCATAGCGGTCCATCAGATGATGTAACAAACTTTGCACCATGTCACACCACACCGCATAATCACGCGGCGGAGTTGTATTTCCTTTCCAATAAAAAATTGTCTGCGCACCGCGTGCAAGCTTCTCTGGCATAAAGCCCAACTCCAAAAATGGACGCAATCCCACACTTTTATAAAAATCCATTACCCTGTCCAAATATGTGTAATTGTACTCCACTTTGGTTACACCATTCTCCTCGTATTCCTGATAGATGCCCATATCATCACAAAAAAGTCCATGCCCCCTAATATGTCGAAAGCCAATCTCCTTCTGCACTAGTTGCAACTGCTCTTGATACTCCTGCGTCAGAGCAAGTCCCATACGTCCTGTTCCAATACAGAAATCCACATTATTATGAAATGGCACTTTCATATCCTGATTTATCACAATCTTTTTTTCTTCTACCATATTCTCCTCCATAGTGTATATTTTTAATGTATTAAAATAGATACAATTATTATATTTTGTCATTGTATCAGATACAATGACCTTTACTCATGAGTTTTTGATTTATCCTCATATGTATTTTTATATTTTAGTACATTCAAAAAATAATGTCTCCTACTCACCGCGCGACCCGTGCGCCGCCTTAGCGGCTTATTTCCTCTGCACGGGTCTGCGCATAAAAAAATCACGATGCGTTTTTATAAAACACTCGTGATTTTTTACTTTATCAATCTATCTAACTAATCAATATCCTATAATTATTTATCGCAACCGCTCAAAGGCTTCATCAGAAATCACATTCCCATCCGCTGTATAAATATTGGAATTTATTTTCTTTAAAAATGTGATTAGTTCTCTGCCAGATTCCTCAGAACATTCTGCGATAGCAATGCTTCCATTTCTGCTCAAAAGCATAACTGTAAGATAATCGTGATCTTTATGTACTGGCATACTATCTACGGATATCGTCTGCTTAACCACACAAGCCGCCGAAAGATCAGAAAGCTTCAGAATCGAATGATGTGCATCTGCCAAATAAATATAATCCTTTGTCAAAATACCATCGGACTGTCCATTTGCCAGAGCTTGCGCTGTACCAAGAAGCTTAACCACACGACATTCCATTTTCATTGTCTGGCTTTCAAACTCGTTCATATCACTTATAGTATATCCGTTGTTCTTTGCGCATTTTTCTTTCCATTTTTTCGTTCCTCGTGTATGACGAATAATTGTGATAATAATACTAGCCAAAGCAATAACAGCAAGAAATGCAAAAACTCCCATTATAACATAGCCAGCACTAATAAGATCCTCTTGTCCATCCAAACGATAGCCTTCTATTCTTCCGAGTGACCAATAGACTCCATATGCACCTCCTAAGAGCACAATCCCGAAAAAAATATAAATCCCAAAAGAAATCTTTGCCGTTTTCTTCTTGATAGCATGAAACACCCCTTGAGCATAGTGTTTCCTTTTATACTCCTCACTCATGACAGGTAAATATTTTTCCATCTAAAAACTCCTTTCCTAAACAAAATATTAATATTTTTCTACCAATCATGAATATTTTATCACAAAACCAATTAAATATCATTTTTTTATCTATAAAAGTTTATTTTTTGAGCAAAAACAATATATTGCTTTCACTTAATACACCACATGTTCTTTGTGGTATTGAATAAATTCGTCCTTTGAAAAATCTGGCAAATATCCATATTCCTCCAAAATAAATTTAATGATTGCAACTGTCCTTGCCTGCGTATTAATACTTTTTGTAGGATTAAACTCAATGTCAGTAAAATAATTATAATTGCAAATTGCTTTGATTTCCTCCGCTGCCAATGAACTTTTTACAGCGGCAATAAAAATATAATCATAAAATACTGTTTTTGGAATCAAAGGAAAATTCTCATTCTGATAGCGAAATGCCTTTAAGTTTCCCGAATGATGTAAGCGTTCATCATGCTTTGCTTCCTTAGGAGACACTTCAAGCAAATCAAGATATGGGCCACCACTTTCAAAAACTTTTGCGCTCTGAAAAATATTCTCAAGGGTATAACCATTTAGTTTAAGATAAAACGCACTCAACTTCTTGCCAATCTCTTTTTTACTTTTCGTACTAATTTCTAATGGTTTCGCAGTCATATCTACATTTAAAATTGCATTGTGCAAACTTTCTACAGATTTTTGCTTTTGAGATACCGCAAAACCTGAAAACCATTCAAACGAATATAATTTACTGACAATTTTTCCATTATAAATATAAAATGCTGGTCGTTCCGCCATTTTTCTCCTCCCTATATTGTCAAGTGATTTTCCTTAAAAAATCAAGGAATTTATAGTTA